>NZ_JBHXML010000048.1:0-74867 GCF_042720345.1 Kitasatospora sp. NPDC058478
CTGATCACCACCGTGCCGGTGCTGTTCCAGGGCGTCGGGGCCCCCCGCACCCCCCCGCGGACCCCGCGGGTGGGCCCCCCGCGGGGGGGGGGCCCCCTTCCGTCGCATCGGTGTCAGAGCTTGCGCAGCAGCGCCCGGCGGACCTTGTGGTCCGCCCCCTTCTGGAGGATCAGGGTGGCCCGGCCGCGGGTCGGCAGCACGTTCTCCAGCAGGTTCGGCTTGTTGATGGTGCGCCAGACCTGCCGGCCGTACTCCATCGCCTCCTCCTCCGGCACCTCGGTGAAGCGGCGGAAGTAGGAGTTCGGGTCCTGGAAGGCGGTCTGCCGCAGCTTGCGGAAGCGGTCCAGGTACCAGTGCTCGATGTCGTCGGTGCGGGCGTCGACGTAGATCGAGAAGTCGAAGTAGTCGGCCACCGCCAGCCGGGTGCGCCCGTCGCTGCCGGGCAGGGCCGGCTGGAGCACGTTCAGGCCCTCGACGATCAGGATGTCCGGGCGCTCCACGGTGAGCCGCTCGCCCTGCACGATGTCGTACACCAGGTGCGAGTACACCGGCGCGGTGACCCGCTCCTTGCCCGCCTTCACGTCCGCGACGAAGCGCATCAGCGCCCGGCGGTCGTACGACTCCGGGAAGCCCTTGCGGGCCATCAGGCCCCGGCGGCGCAGCTCGGCGTTGGGCAGCAGGAAGCCGTCCGTGGTCACCAGCTCGACCCGCGGATGCTCGGGCCAGCGGGCGAGCAGGGCCTGGAGCAGGCGGGCCGTCGTCGACTTGCCGACCGCGACCGAGCCGGCCACCCCGATGATGAACGGGGTGCGGGTGCGCTCGGTGTCCGGCGTGTCCAGGAAGGTGCCCAGCGTGCCGCGCAGCTCGTGCGTGGCGTGGATGTACAGGTTCAGCAGCCGGGACAGCGGCAGGTAGACGTCGCGGACCTCGTCCAGGTCGAGGGCGGTACCGAGGCCGCGTAGCCGTTCCACCTCCTCGGCGGTCAGCGGCAGCGGCGTACGCTCGCGCAGTGCGCTCCACTCGGCCCGACTGAGGTCCACGTAGGGGGACGGCGACGGGCCGGGCGTGGCGGCGCCCCGCGTACAGAGTTCGGTCAGCACATGCTCCATTGTGAGCCGTGGCGGCGTTCACCGTGGTTGTGGTGTCGGTCACGCACTGTTCGCGGGAATCGGGAAAAGGGCCTCAGAACCGCCCTTATGCTGGCACGCATGTGCGGAATTGTTGGATACGTGGGCGCGCAGTCCGCCCTCGACGTAGTAATCGCAGGCCTGCAGCGACTGGAGTACCGGGGCTACGACTCGGCCGGTGTCGCGGTGCAGGCGCAGGACTCCGACGGGCAGTGGAGTCTGGTCACCGACAAGCGGGCCGGCAAGCTCGCCAACCTGGAGAAGTCGCTCGCCGAGACCCCTCTGCCCGGCGGCACCACCGGCATCGGCCACACCCGCTGGGCCACCCACGGCGGCCCGACGGACGCCAACGCCCACCCCCACCTGGACGACCACCTCCGGGTGGCCGTGGTGCACAACGGCATCATCGAGAACTTCGCCCAGCTGCGGGCCGAGATCGCCGAGCGCGGCCACACCCTCCGCTCCGAGACCGACACCGAGGTCGTCGCCCACCTGCTCGGCGAGGCCTACGACGGCGACCTCGCGGAGGCCATGCGCGTGGTCTGCCGCCGCCTCGACGGCGCCTTCACCCTCGTCGCCGTGCACGCCGACGCGCCGGACGTGGTCGTCGGCGCCCGCCGCAACTCGCCGCTGGTGGTCGGGCGCGGCGAGGGCGAGAACTTCCTCGCCTCCGACGTCTCCGCGTTCATCGCGCACACCCGCGAGGCCGTCGAGCTGGGTCAGGACCAGGTCGTCGAGCTGCGCCGGGACGGCGTCACGGTGACCAACTTCGACGGCACCCCGGCCGACGTGCGCGAGTACCACGTCGACTGGGACGCCTCGGCCGCCGAGAAGGGCGGCTACGACTACTTCATGCTCAAGGAGATCGCCGAGCAGCCGAAGGCCGTCGCCGACACCCTCCTCGGCCGGATCGGCACCGACGGCCGGCTCATCCTCGACGAGCTGCGCATCTCCGACGCCGACCTGCGCTCGGTCGACAAGGTCGTCATCGTCGCCTGCGGCACCGCCTTCCACGCCGGCATGATCGCCAAGTACGCGATCGAGCACTGGACCCGCATCCCCTGCGAGGTCGAGGTCGCCTCCGAGTTCCGCTACCGCGACCCGATCATGGGCCCGGGCACGCTGGTCATCGCCATCTCCCAGTCCGGCGAGACCATGGACACCCTGATGGCCCTGCGGCACGCCCGGGAGCAGGGCGCCAAGGTGCTGGCGATCTGCAACACCAACGGCTCCACCATCCCGCGCGAGTCGGACGCGGTGCTGTACACCCACGCCGGCCCCGAGGTCGCCGTCGCCTCCACCAAGGCGTTCCTGACCCAGCTGGTCGCCTGCTACCTGGTCGCCCTCTACCTGGGCCAGGTGCGCGGCACCAAGTGGGGCGACGAGATCTTCGCCGTCATCAAGGAGCTCGGCGACGCGCCCAAGCAGGTCGAGCAGGTCCTGGAGACCATGGAGCCGGTGCGCGAGCTGGCCCGCTCGCTCGCCGACGCGCGCTCGGTGCTGTTCCTCGGCCGTCACGTCGGCTTCCCGGTGGCCCTGGAGGGCGCGCTCAAGCTCAAGGAGCTGGCGTACATGCACGCCGAGGGCTTCGCGGCGGGCGAGCTCAAGCACGGCCCGATCGCGCTGATCGAGGAGGGGCTGCCGGTCGTCGTGGTCGTCCCCTCGCCGCGCGGGCGGTCGATCCTGCACGACAAGATCGTCTCCAACATCCAGGAGATCCGGGCCCGTGGCGCCCGCACCATCGTGATCGCGGAGGAAGGCGACGAGGCGGTCGTCCCGTACGCGGACCACCTGATCCGCATCCCGGTCACCCCGACCCTGCTCCAGCCGCTGGTCTCCACCGTGCCGCTCCAGGTCTTCGCGTGCGAGCTGGCGACGGCCAAGGGCCACGAGGTCGACCAGCCGCGCAACCTGGCCAAGTCGGTCACCGTCGAGTAGTACGGCGTGGTGCCCCTGCGGTGGCTGTGCCCTACCGCAGGGGCGCCGTGTCGAGCGTGAAGGAGAAGGGGGCGGGCAGGTCGATCGGCTTGCCGAAGGGGACCGGATCCTTGTCGGTGTAGTCGTTGTCCTCGGGTTGGGAGAACAACGTGACCATGCCTTCGCTGCGGTCGACCAGTAGGTAGCAGGGGATGCCAGCGGCGGCGTAGCCGCGACGCTTCTGCTCGCGGTCCAGGCGCGGGCTCGTGGACGTGATTTCGAAGACGAGCAGTACGCCGTCGGCGTCGGCCCACGAACCGGCGTTCAGGAAGTGGTTGACCGGGCAGACGGTTCCATCGGGGATGAACCGTCCGGTCGGTACGATCAGGCCCTTGTTGCCGAGGAGATCCAGGTCGATCGCGGCCTTGCGGAAGAACTGCTTGGCGAGCAGGGAAAACGCGGTCTCGTGCTCTCCGTCCGGCGGTGGCGTCACGACGATTTCCCCTTCGATGAGCTCTGCCTTGTAGCCGGGCGGGGTGTCCAACTCCAGGAACGCCTGGATGAGGTTGTCCCGGCCTCGCGGGCCCTCGACAGCTGGCATGGCGACCATGGCCCTTCTCCCTCCTGTGGGTCCGTGCCGAGCCACAAGGTAGGCGCGTGGACTGACACCGGTGGGGGATCGAAGTGGTTGTCACTCGAAAGTGTCCCGCAGCTCGGCCTGCCGTGGGGCGGTGGCGCGGGCTAGCGTCGGCGGTACGTCGACTGCTGAAGGAGCCCTCGCATGCGTCATGCCCATCGGGTGGAAGTCGTCCGGGCCGCCGAGGCCGCGCTGATGGCGCGGCTGCCGGAGGGGACGCTGATGCAGCGGGCGGCCGCCGGGCTGGCGGCGACCTGTGCCCGGCTGCTGGCGGGGCGTCGGGGGCGGGTGTACGGCAGTCGGGTGGTGGTGCTGGCCGGCAGCGGGGACAACGGGGGTGACGCCCTGTACGCCGGGGCGGCGCTGGCTCGGCGGGGCGCGCGGGTGACGGCGGTGCTGCTCGCGCCGGAGCGTGCGCACGCGGGCGGGCTGGCCGCGCTGCGGGCTTCCGGCGGGCGGGTGGTGCTGGATCAGGAAGTCGGCCTGGCCGACTTCTCGCGCGCCGACCTGGTGCTGGACGGCATCGTCGGCATCGGCGGCCGGGGCGGGCTGCGGGACGGGGCCCGGCCGTACGCGCGGGCCGGGCGGCGCGGGGTCGTGGTGGCCGTGGACCTGCCCAGCGGGGTCGACGCCGACACCGGCGAGGTGCCGGGCGAGGCGCTGCGCGCGGACGTCACGGTCTGCTTCGGCACGTACAAGCCGGGCCTGCTGGTCGACCCGGGAGCCTCCTACGCGGGCGCCGTCCAACTGGTCGGGATCGGACTGGAGCCGCCCGCGCCGGAGGTGACGGCCCTGCAGCACGCGGACGTGGCGGCGCTGCTGCCGCTGCCGGGCGCCGAGAGCGACAAGTACCGGCGGGGCGTGGTCGGGGTGGCGGCTGGTTCGGCGACGTACCCGGGCGCGGCGCTGCTGGCGGTCGCCGGGGCGCTGCACGGCGGTGCGGGTGCCGTCCGGTACGTCGGCACGGCGGCCGAGGAGGTGGTGCGGCGCTTCCCGGAGGTGCTGGTCACCGAGGGCGGGCCGGCCGGGGCCGGGCGGGTGCAGGCCTGGGTGGTCGGGCCGGGCGGCGGCGAGGGGGCGCGGCAGGCGCTGGCCGAGGCACTGTCGAGCGACGTCCCGGTCCTGGTGGACGCGGACGGGCTGACCGAGCTGGCCCGGCTCGGCCCGGACGCGCTGGCCGGCCGGACGGCCCCCACCCTGCTCACCCCGCACACCGGCGAGGCCGCCCGGCTGCTCGCGGGCGCCGACGGCGCCGCGCCGCCGCCCGCCGACTCGCTGGCCGCCGCCCGGCTGGCCACCGCCCGCCGGCTGGCGGCCGCCTACCGGGCGACGGTCCTGCTCAAGGGCTCCACCACGGTGATCGCCGACCCGGGCGGCGCCGTCCGGGTCAACCCGACCGGCACGTCCTGGCTGGCCACCGCAGGCAGCGGCGACGTCCTGGCGGGCCTGGCGGGCTCCCTGCTGGCGGCCGGCCTGGCGCCGCTGGACGCCGCGTCGGTGGGCGCCTACCTGCACGGCCTGGCGGGCCGCCACGCGGCGGGCGACCCGGGCGCGCCGGTGACGGCGCCGGCGGTGGCGCAGGCGCTGCCCGCGGTGTGGCGGGCGGTGCGGGAGGCGTAGGCCCGGGGCGGGCGGTGCGGCCGGGACGGGCGGTGCGGAACCGATCGGTCCTGCGTGCGCGTCCGGAACAGGGTGACGAGCGGTGCGCCGCAGGTCGGCGCGGTGCCGGGGGCCCTGGCACCGGCCGCCGCACGGACGGGCCGTTCGGCGAGGACTCCGGGATGTCTGGGAGACTGACCCTGATGACAACTGCGAACACGACCGGCACGGCCACCCTGACCGACGGCGTAAGGGCCGAGGCGACCATCGATCTGGCCGCCCTGCGCGGCAACCTCGCCGCGCTGCGCGAGCGCGTCGGCGGCTCGGCGGTGATGCTCGCGGTCAAGGCGGACGCCTACGGCCACGGCGCCGTCGAGTGCGCCCGCGAGGCGGTCGCGAACGGGGTCGGCTGGCTCGGCTGCGCGACGCCCGAGGAGGCGCTGGCACTGCGGGCCGCGGGCATCCGCCCGGAGCAGACCCGCGTCCTGTGCTGGCTGTGGACGCCGGGCGGGCCGTGGCGGGAGGCGCTGCGCGCGGACATCGACATCTCGGTGAGCGGCCAGTGGGCGCTGGACGAGCTGCTGCCGGCCGTCCGGGAGACCGGCATCCCGGCCCGGGTGCACCTGAAGGCGGACACCGGTCTGGGCCGCAACGGCTGCCAGCCGCACGACTGGCCGCACCTGGTGGCCGCCGCCCGCCGCGCCGAGGCGGAGGGGCTGCTGACCGTGGTCGGCGTCTGGTCGCACTTCGCCGCCGCCGACGAGCCGGGCCACCCGTCGATCCAGGCCCAGCTGGACTCCTTCCACGCGGCGCTGGCCCGGGCCGAGGCCGCCGGGCTGCGCCCGGAGGTGCGGCACCTGGCGAACTCGCCGGCCACCCTGCTGCTCCCGCAGTCGCACTTCGACCTGGTCCGCACCGGCCTGGCCGCGTACGGGCTGTCGCCGGTGCCGGAGGTCGGGTCGCCGGCCGACTTCGGGCTGCGCCCGGTGATGGCGCTGACCGCGCGGCTGGCGCTGGTCAAGCACGTTCCGGGCGGGCACGGGGTCAGTTACGGCCACCACTACGTGACGCCGGGCCCGACCACGCTGGGCCTGGTCCCGGTCGGCTACGGCGACGGCATCCCGCGGCACGCCAGCGGCACCGGCCCGGTGCAGATCGGCGGCAAGTGGCGCACGATCGCCGGCCGGGTCGCGATGGACCAGTTCGTCGTGGACCTGGGCGGGGACACCCCCGCGGTCGGCGACGAGGTGCTGCTGTTCGGCAACGGCGAGCAGGGCGAGCCGACCGCCGAGGACTGGGGCCGGGCCTGCGGCACCATCTCGTACGAGATCGTGACCCGGATCGGCGCCAGGGTCCCGCGCCGCTACCTGGGCGGCAGCCGCACCGAGGGCCCGGGCGAATGACGGAGGGACCGGCCGAGAGCGGCCCGGTCGCGGCGGTGGCCAAGGCGGCCGGCGCGGCCTCCGGGGTGAGCCGGGCCGGTGTGATCGGGATCTCGGTCGGCGTGCTGGCGGCCGGGGCGGCCGCCGGGGTGGCGATCGAGCGGCTGACCGTCGGCCGGGCGACCCGCCGCCGGGCCCGGGCCGAGCTGGACGCCGAGGCCCCGTACGGCTCGCTGCGCGGGCGCCCGCGGACGGTGGCCGCGCCGGACGGCACCGAGCTGTACGTCGAGCTGGACGGCACCGGCCCCGAGCCGGACGGCGGCACCTCCAACGACGAGCCGGACGGCGGCACCTCCAACGACGAGCCGGACGGCGGCACCTCCGGCGCCGAGCCGCTGACCGTGCTGTTCTGCCACGGCTACTGCCTCAACCAGGACAGCTGGCACTTCCAGCGGGCCGCGCTGCGCGAGGGACTGCGGCTGGTCTTCTGGGACCAACGCAGCCACGGCCGCTCCGAGCGCTCCCGCTCCTTCCTGGCCGGCGAGCCGGCCAGCATCGACCAGCTGGGCGGCGACCTCAAGGCGGTGATCGACGCCGTCGCGCCGACCGGGCCGCTGGTGCTGGTGGGCCACTCGATGGGCGGCATGACGGTGATGGCGCTGGCCGACCAGCACCCGGAGCTGTTCCGGGAGAGGGTCGCCGGGGTGGCGCTGATCGGCACGCTGGCGGGGGACTGGAACGAGGTCAGCCTCGGGCTGCCGTCGGCCGGCGCGAAGCTGTTCAAGAAGGTCGCGCCCGGGGTGATGCGGCTGCTGGGCCGTCAGGTCGAGCTGGTGGAGGCGAGCCGGCGGCTGGGTGCGGACGTCGCCGCCGTCTTCTACCGGAGGTTCTCCTTCGGCGGGCGGGACGTCGACCCGGGCGTGGTGCGGTTCGCCGAGCAGCTGCTGGACGCCACCCCGATCGACGTGGTCGCCGAGTTCTACCCGGTGTTCGCCGCGCACGAGAAGTACGCGGCGCTCGCCGCCCTGAGCGGCCTGCCGACGCTGGTGCTGGCCGGTACGAAGGACCTGCTGACGCCGTCGGCGCACAGCGAGGCGATGGCCGAGCGGCTGCCCGGCGCGGAGCTGGTGCTGGTGGAGGGCGCCGGGCACCTGGTGATGCTGGAGCGCCCGGAGCTGGTCGACCACGAGCTGGTGGCGCTGCTGCGCCGGGCCGCGGGCTTCGCCGCCGCCGCGCCGCCCCCGGCGGTCCTGGACGGCCCCTGACCCCTTCCGGCGCGCGCCGGGCCGGCGATGTGGCACGGTAGCGGTGGCGGCCGGCGGTCGGCACGCCGGTACGGACCGAAGGGCAAGACACGCGCATGGGCTCGCACGCCACTCTCACCGTCCCCACCCCGGAGCGGATGGGCCGGCTCGGCCGGGAGCTGGCCGCGCTGCTGAGGCCCGGGGACCTGGTGCTGCTCTCCGGTGAACTGGGGGCGGGGAAGACCACGCTGACCCGGGGCCTGGGGGAGGGACTGGGGGTCCGCGGGGCGGTGACCTCGCCGACCTTCGTGATCGCCCGGGTGCACCCGTCGCTGGTCGGCGGCCCGGCGCTGGTGCACGTGGACGCGTACCGGCTCGGCGGGGACCTGGACGAGATGGAGGACCTCGACCTGGACGTCTCGCTGCCGGAGTCGGTGGTCGTGGTCGAGTGGGGCGAGGGCAAGGTCGAGCGGCTGTCCGAGGACCGGCTGGAGGTGCGGATCGAGCGCGCCCTCGGTGACACCGCCGACGAGGACGACCTGGACCCGCGCCGGGTGGTGCTGACCGGCCTCGGTCCGCGCTGGGCGGGTGTCGCGCTGGAGGCGCTCGGCTGAGGCCCGCGCCCGGGTGTGCGCCGTTTTGCCGACGGGCTGTCGGGAAGTGTTGCGGGCGGGGTGCCGGGCGTGGTGGGATGGGTGCTGCGGTTAGGTCTGCCTAACTAGGGAGGCGCCATGTCGAGCACCACCCCCGCCCCGAAGCGCGCCGGGCACGGCGCCGGGGCCGGAGAGTCCGCCCGCCGCGTCCAGGGGGCGCCGATGCGGGCGCTGCTGGCCGCCTGTGCGGCCGCCGAGGCGGTGTCCACCCCGCCCGAGCCGGAGCCCCGGCGGGCCGAGGAACCGGAGACGGGCACACCCCGCGCGGCCTGACACGCCCGAGCCGGGCTCAGGCGACCACGACCACCTTGGTGCCGTTCGGCGCGAAGTCCCAGAGCAACTGGCCGTCCGGGCGACCGCTGCGGATGCCGCCGGTCTTGGCGTTCGGCTCGGCGGTCGGGGTCGCGCCGTCCACGGCGGCGCTGAAGCCGAACACCACGCCGTTCTGCTGCGCGAAGCGCACCACGTGCTCGATCTGCTTGCCGTCCGTCCCGGTGGTCGTCGGGGTGCGGCTGTAGACCGAGTAACTGCCCGGAGCCGGCTCGACCGAGCCCGGGGTGACCGGGAAACCGGGCGTGACCTGCGGGTTCTTCTTCGGGTCGATCAGCCAGACGTAGTGGCTGCTGATCGAGTAGACCACCCTGGTCCCGCTGCCCGAGATGGTCGGCAGCGGCGGGACCGTCGGGGTGGCCGAGGCGCTCGGCGTCGCGGAGGCGGCCGGCCCGCTGGACGTCGTGGTGCTGGCGGTCGGCTTGGCGCCGGCCGCCCGGTCCTGAGCGCCGTTGGCCTGGAAGGCCAGCAGGCTCACCACCGCCAGGGCCCCCAGGGTCAGCCCCGTGACCACCACACCAGGACCCATCTTCGCCACGTGCCGCTCCCGCCGCCGTCCCTTTACGTACGGCCCCATCGTGCCAGGTCCGTCCGGCCGGGTCGCGGCGCCCCGGATGTGTGTTCCTGGATGGCACACCTGGTCGATCGGCCGGTCGGACGAACGTCGGTCTAACCTTGACCCGTGCTGCTGCTCGCGTTCGACACCGCTACCCCCGCCGTCACCGCCGCCGTCCACGACGGCACGGCCGTCCTCGCCGAGACCCACCAGGTCGACGCCCGGCGCCACGGCGAACTGCTCCTGCCCGCGATCGACCGGGTCCTGCGGGCGGCCGGTGTCGACAAGCACCGGCTCACCGGCATCGCGGTGGGCGTCGGCCCGGGCCCGTACACCGGCCTGCGGGTCGGCCTGGTGACCGCCGCCGCGCTCGGCCACGCCCTCGGGCTGCCGGTGCACGGCGTCTGCACCCTGGACGCGATCGCCCACCAGGCCCGCGCCGATGGCCTGGCCGGGCAGCCGTTCACGGTGGCCACCGACGCGCGCCGCAAGGAGGTCTACTGGGCCTCCTACGACGCCGACGGCCACCGCACCGAGGGCCCCGGCGTGGACCGCCCCGCCGAGCTGGCCCCGCAGCCGCGCTCGGTCGGCGCCGGCGCGCTGCTCTACCCCGAGAGCTTCCCCGGCGCGCACGGCCCCGAGCACGTGTCGGCCGGCGCCCTGGCGGGCTTCGCCGCCGCCGAGCTGGCGGCCGGCCGCGAGCTGCTGCCGAACGTCCCGCTGTACCTGCGCCGCCCGGACGCCCAGGTGCCGGCCGCCTTCAAGAATGTTCTAGGGGGCAAGGCGGTGCTCCCGGCGTGAAGCACGGCACCACCCTGCGCCCGATGCGCTGGTGGGACATAGCGCCGGTGATGGAGCTTGAGCTGCGGCTCTTCCCCGAGGACGCCTGGTCCACCGGGATGTACTGGTCCGAGCTGGCCGAGACCCACCCCGGCGGCACCCGCCACTACACCGTCGCCACCAACGCGGACGGCGCCATCGTCGGCTACGCCGGGCTGATGGCGATCGCCGGCGAGGGCGACGTCCAGACCATCGCCGTCGACCAGCGCCACCAAGGCGCCGGCCTCGGCGCGGCGCTGCTCACCGACCTGATCCGGGAGGCCGCCCGCCGCGGCTGCGCCGAACTGCTGCTGGAGGTGCGGGTGGACAACCCGCGCGCCCAGCAGCTGTACGAGCGCTTCGGCTTCCAACCGGTGGGCATCCGGCGCGGCTACTACCAGCCCGCCAACGTCGACGCGCTGGTGATGCGCCTCGACCACCCCAGCACTGACCCGAAGGACCTTAAGGACACCCGCCATGGCTGACGAACCGCTCGTCCTCGGCATCGAGACCTCCTGCGACGAGACCGGCGTCGGCATCGTGCGCGGCACCACGCTGCTGGCCGACGCGGTCGCCTCCAGCGTCAACGACCACGCCCGCTTCGGCGGCGTCGTCCCGGAGATCGCCAGTCGCGCCCACCTGGAGGCGATGGTCCCGACCATCCAGCGCGCGCTGGACACCGCCGGCGTCAAGGCGAGCGACCTGGACGGCATCGCGGTCACCGCCGGCCCCGGCCTGGCCGGCGCGCTGCTGGTCGGTGTCAGCGCCGCCAAGGCGTACGCCTGGGCGCTGGACAAGCCGCTGTACGGGGTCAACCACCTCGCCTCGCACATCTGCGTCGACCAGCTGGAGCACGGCCGGCTGCCGTCGCCGACGATGGCGCTGCTGGTCTCCGGCGGGCACTCCTCGCTGCTGCTCAGCGAGGACATCACCAGCGACGTCCGCCCGCTCGGCGCGACCATCGACGACGCGGCCGGCGAGGCCTTCGACAAGGTCGCCCGGGTGCTCGGCCTGGGCTTCCCGGGCGGCCCGGTGGTCGACCGCACCGCCCGCGAGGGTGACCCCAAGGCGATCGCCTTCCCGCGCGGCCTGAGCGGCCGCAACGACCCCGCGTACGACTTCTCCTTCTCCGGCCTGAAGACCGCCGTCGCCCGCTGGGTGGAGGCCAAGCGCCGGGCCGGCGAGGAGGTGCCGATCGCCGACGTGGCGGCGTCCTTCCAGGAGGCCGTCACCGACGTGCTCACCCGCAAGGCCGTCAAGGCGTGCCGGGACAACGGCGTCGACCACCTGATGATCGGCGGCGGGGTGGCCGCCAACTCGCGGCTGCGCGAGATGGCCCAGCAGCGCTGCGACCGGGCCGGCATCCGGCTGCGGGTGCCCCGGCCGGGCCTGTGCACCGACAACGGCGCGATGGTGGCCGCGCTGGGCTCCGAGATGGTGTGGCGTGACCGCACGCCGTCCGCGCTCGACCTGTCCGCCGACTCCTCGCTGCCGGTGACCGAGGCGCACGTGCCGGCTGCGGACGTCCGGCACGGCGACGTCCACGGCCAGGCGTACCGGGCCCTCACCGGCGGCGCCGAGTGACCGTCGCCGCGATGTGGGAGGCCCGTGCCGCCACCGGCCGCGGGGCCGAACTCGCCTCCTGGGTGCGGGAGGTGGCGCTGCCTGCGGTGCGCGGTTCGGCCGGGCTGGTCCGCACCGAGCTGCTCGGCGCGCCCGGCGAACGGGTGCTGCTGATCACCTGGTGGACCGGCGAGCCGGTGCCGGTCGCCGACCCGCCGGCCGACCTGCTCGGCCGCCCGGTGCACCGCTGGTCCTTCACCAGCGAGCACGTCGAATAGGCGCTGTCCGGGAACCGCCGCCCCGACCGCTACCGTGCATAGCTGAGAAGAAGCTGGACGGGAACCGGGAGCGCGCTGCGGTGAACAGGGACGGTCGGAGCAGGACCAGGACGTACGCGGTGGGGGCGCTGGCCCTGCTGGCCCTGGCCACCGGATGCGGCGACAACGGGGGCGGCGCCGCCCCGGCGGCGGCCGGCGGCAGCTCGGCGGCCACGTCCCAGCCCGCCGGCGGCGGCGCCGTGCCGACCAGCCCGGCCGGCGCGCCCACCACCGCGGCCCCGGCCGGCGGGGACCCGGCGGCCTGGGCGAAGTGGAACCTCAAGCCGCTGGCGCCGGCCCCCGCGCCGCCCGCGGACAAGCCCATCAAGCTCGAACGGACCGGCCCCGTACCGGTGTTCAGCGAGGTGAAGACGAGCGACAAGGTCGTCTTCATCACCATCGACGACGGCGCCGAGAAGGACCCGAAGTTCGTCGAGATGCTGACCGAGCTCAAGGTGCCGATCTCGATGTTCCTGACCCGGGACATCGTCAAGAACGACTACGGCTACTTCAAGCCGCTCCAGGCGCTCGGCAACCACATCCAGAACCACACCGTGGACCACCCGGTGATGAGCAAGATCCCGGCGGAGAAGCAGAAGTCCGAGATCTGCGACGCGCAGTCCGCGCTCACCCAGCAGTACGGCACCGCCCCGCTGCTGTTCCGCCCGCCGTTCGGGGACGGCGCCAACACCCCGACGCTGAACAACTCGGTCCAGCAGTGCGGCCCGCGCGCGATGGTGCTCTGGCGCGAGTCGATGCAGATCCACGACATGCAGTACCAGGCGGCGGACAAGAAGCTGAAGTCCGGCGACATCATCCTGGCGCACTTCCGCGGCCCGAAGGAGCTCAAGGGCGCCACGATGACCCAGATGTTCGGCGACCTGCTGGCCCGGATCCAGGAGCAGGGCTTCTCGGTGGCCCGGCTGGAGGACTACATCCAGGCGCCCGCCTCGTAGTCGGTGCGCCCGCCTCGTAGTCCGGGCGCCCGCCCCGTGGCCGCCTCAGGCGGGCCGGCCGAGCATCATCAGCGGCCCGTTGTCGGTGCGGCTGAGGATCACCGTGACGGCGTTCGGCCCGGAGGGCTTGAGCTGGCGGCGCAGCTCCTCCGGGGTGATCGCCATCCCGCGCTTCTTGATCACCACCGTGCCGACCCCGCGCTCGCGCAGCAGCGCCTTCAGCCGCTTGATGTGGAACGGCAGCACGTCGGTGAGCTCGAAGGCGTGCGCGTACGGGGTGGCGACCAGCCGGTCCGAGGTGAGGTAGGCGATCTTCGGGTCGATCAGCCGGCCGCCCACCTGCTCGGCCACCTCGGCCACCAGGTGGGCCCGGATCACCGCGCCGTCCGGCTCGTACAGGTAGCGCCCGACCGGGCCGGCCGGCGGGTCGGGCAGGTCGCCGCCGGTGAGGCTGGCGGCCTGCGGCAGCAGGGTGGCGCGGTGCGGGCGGGCGGCCCCGGTGCCGAACCAGAGCACCGCCTCCTTCACGTCGCCGTGGTCGGAGACCCACTCCGCCTCGGCGTCGGCCGGGACGGCCTCGTGCGGGATTCCCGGGGCCACCTTCAGCGCGCCGATCGGGGTCCGGCGGCCGGCCTCGATCGCCCAGGAGAGCGGCGGGGCGTACGCCTCCGGGTCGAACACCCGGCCGCGCGCCGTGCGCCGCGCCGGGTCGGTGAACACCGCGTCGTAGCCGGTGACGTCCACCTCGGCGACGTCCGCGCAGCGCACCCGGACCAGGTCGGTCAGGCCCAGCGCGGCCGCGTTGGCGGCGGTGGCGGCGCAGGCCGCCGGGTCCTTGTCGACGGCCAGCACCTCGATCCCGGCCCTGGCCAGCGCCAGCACGTCCCCGCCGATGCCGCAGCACAGGTCGGCCAGCCGGCGGACGCCCAGCTCGGCGAAGCGGCGCGCCCGCCACTCGGCCACGCTGCGCCGGGTGGACTGCTCGACGCCGTTGGGCGTGAAGTACATCAGGTCGGCGTCCGCCCCGAACTTCGCCCGCGCCCGCTGCCGCAGCCGGGCCTGCCCGAAGGCCGCCGAGACCAGCTCGGCCGGGTGCTCCCGCCGCAGCCTGGTGGCCAGCGCCAGCTCCTCCTCGGGCGTGAACTCGCGCAGTTCGGCGAGCAGGGCCTGGCCCTCGGGGGTCAGCAGGGGCTGGAGGTTCTCGGTGTCCACGGGGCCATTCTGGCGGGTTGGCCGCCCCACCGGCTCCGACGGTGCCGGCGCGGTGGGGCGGGGCGGTCGCACGGGAGTACGGCTGCGCGCCCGCGGTTCGGGACGCCAGGGCGCGCCGTTGGCACTCTGGTTGACTGAGTGCTAACACCGGCCTATGGTCGTCCTTGGCACTCCCCACTGGGGGAGTGCTAACGCGAAGACGTGTGCCTGACCCCCGCGACGGCAGGCCCGCAGGTTCGCTCCTACCCGTTAGAAACCCCGTAATCTCCGAAGGGGAGCTCGGACGTGACCACCAGCAGCAAGGTTGCCATCAAGCCGCTTGAGGACCGCATCGTGGTCCAGCCGCTCGACGCCGAGACCACCACGGCCTCCGGCCTGGTTATCCCGGACACCGCCAAGGAGAAGCCCCAGGAGGGCGTCGTCCTGGCCGTCGGCCCGGGTCGCTTCGAGGACGGCCAGCGTCTGCCGCTCGACGTCGCCGTCGGTGACATCGTCCTGTACTCGAAGTACGGCGGCACCGAGGTGAAGTACCAGGGCGAGGAGTACCTGGTTCTCTCCGCTCGCGACGTTCTCGCCATCATCGAGAAGTAAGTCGTTCCGACCCGCCCCGGATCCGTGTCCCAAGTGACAGGGGCCCGGGGCGTGGTTGTTGGTTCACGTAGTCCGGCGGCCGGTGGGCCGGCCGAAGCCCCGAGGGAATAGGGAACATGGCGAAGATCCTGCAGTTCAACGAGGACGCCCGCCGCTCGCTGGAGCGCGGTGTCAACAAGCTGGCCGACACCGTCAAGGTGACCATCGGCCCCAAGGGCCGCAACGTCGTCATCGACAAGAAGTTCGGCGCCCCGACCATCACCAACGACGGTGTCACCATCGCCCGTGAGGTCGAGCTGGACGACCCGTACGAGAACCTTGGCGCGCAGCTCGTCAAGGAGGTCGCCACCAAGACCAACGACGTCGCGGGTGACGGCACCACCACCGCCACCGTGCTGGCCCAGGCCCTGGTCAACGAGGGTCTGCGCAACGTCGCCGCCGGTGCCGGCCCGGCCGCCCTGAAGAAGGGCATCGACAAGGCCGTCGCCGCCGTCTCCGAGCACCTGCTCTCGGTGGCCCGCGAGATCGAGGGCAAGGACGACGTCGCCGCCGTCGCGTCCCTCTCCGCCCAGGACACCCAGGTCGGCGAGCTGATCGCCGAGGCGATCGACAAGGTCGGCAAGGACGGTGTCATCACCGTCGAGGAGTCGAACACCTTCGGCGTGGAGCTGGACTTCACCGAGGGCATGCAGTTCGACAAGGGCTACCTGTCGCCGTACTTCGTCACCGACGCGGAGCGGCAGGAGGCGGTCCTGGAGGACCCGTACATCCTGATCAACCAGGGCAAGATCTCCTCCATCCAGGAGCTGCTGCCGCTGCTGGAGAAGATCCTCCAGGGCGGTGCCTCCCGGCCGCTGCTGATCATCGCCGAGGACGTCGACGGCGAGGCGCTGTCCACCCTCGTGGTGAACAAGATCCGCGGCACCTTCAACGCGGTCGCCGTCAAGGCCCCGGGCTTCGGCGACCGCCGCAAGGCGATCCTCGGCGACCTGGCCACCCTGACCGGCGGCACGGTCATCTCCGAGGAGGTCGGCCTCAAGCTCGACCAGGTCGGCGTGGACGTGCTGGGCACCGCCCGCCGCGTGACCATCACCAAGGACGAGACCACCGTCGTCGACGGTGCCGGTGACACCGAGGCCGTGGCCGGCCGCGTCGCCCAGATCAAGGGTGAGATCGCCGCCACCGACTCCGACTGGGACCGCGAGAAGCTGCAGGAGCGCCTGGCCAAGCTGGCCGGCGGCGTCTGCGTCATCAAGGTCGGCGCCGCCACCGAGGTGGAGCTGAAGGAGCGCAAGCACCGCCTGGAGGACGCCATCTCGGCGACCCGTGCCGCGGTCGAGGAGGGCATCGTCGCCGGTGGCGGCGCCTCCCTGGTGCACGCCGCCAAGGTGCTGGACGGCGGCCTGGGCCTGTCGGGTGACGAGGCGACTGGTGTCGCGGTGGTCCGCAAGGCGCTGCACGAGCCGCTGCGCTGGATCGCCCAGAACGCCGGCCTGGAGGGCTACGTCATCACCTCCAAGGTCGCCGAGCTGGAGATCGGCCAGGGCTTCAACGCGGCCACCGGCGAGTACGGCGACCTGGTGAAGGCCGGCGTCATCGACCCGGTCAAGGTCACCCGCTCCGCGCTGGAGAACGCGGCCTCGATCGCCTCCCTGCTGCTCACCACCGAGACCCTCGTGGTGGAGAAGAAGGAAGAGGAGACCGAGGGTGGCCACGGCCACGGTCACGGCCACTCGCACTGACGCCTGACGGTCGACCGGAGGCCCGGCCGCGCCCCTCGGGGTGCGGCCGGGCCTCCGGCGTGTCCGGCGTTTGAGGCTTCAATCATCAGTAGAATTTTGCCATTGGCAAAGATTGCCTTATAACTAAGGCATGATCGAGGCCCGTCACCTGCGCGTCCTGCGTGCTGTCGCCCGCACCGGCTCCTTCTCCGCCGCCGCCCGCGAGCTGGGCTGTACGCAGCCCGCCATCAGCCAGCAGATGAAGGCCCTGGAGAAGTCGGTGGACACCCCGCTGGTGGTCCGCTGCGGCCGGGGCATGCAGCTCAGCGAGGCGGGGCGGGTGCTGCTCAAGCACGCCACCGGGATCCTGGCCGGGCTCTCCGCCGCCGAGGAGGAGATCGCCGCGATCGCCGGGCTGCGGGCCGGCCGGGTGCGGCTGGTCTCCTTCCCGACCGCGAGCTCCACCCTGGTGCCGCCCGCGGTCGCCCGGCTGCGGGACAGCCATCCGGGGGTGCGCGTGTCGCTGGTCGAGGCGGAGCCGCCGGAGTCGCTGGCGATGCTGCGCGGCGGCGAGTGCGAGATCGCGTTGGCCTTCCGCTACCCGCAGTCCGACGGCGGCGCCGCGCTGCCGGCGCCTGCGCACGGGACGCCGCGCGAGGCGCGGGCCGAGGCCAACCTGGAGGCGCAGCAGCTGAGTGCCGGCTCCGACTGGTCCGATCTGGTGGTCACCCCGCTGCTGGACGACCCGCTGGTGGGCCTGCTGCCCGCCGCGCACCGGCTGGCGGGGCGCGGCAGGCCGGTGGAGCTGGCCGAGCTGGCGGGGGAGCAGTGGATCGCGGGCTGCCCGCAGTGCCGGGGGCACCTGGTGGAGCTGTGTGCGGCGGCGGGCTTCGAGCCCCGGATCGACTTCGCGACCGACGACTATCCGGCGGTGGTCGGCCTGGTGGCGGCCGGACTGGGGGTGGCGGTGCTGCCCCGGCTGGCGTTGCAGTCGGTGCGCCCGGACGGGGTGTCGACGGTGCCGGTGCGGACGGCCGCGGGGGCGCCGGCGGTGCGGCAGGTGGTCGCGCTGACCCTGCCGGATCTGGCCGAGGTGCCGGCCGTGGCGCTGATGCTGGAGCGGCTGGCGGGGTCGGCCGGGCGCTGACCTCTGGGGCCTGAGCGTTCTGGACCGGGCTTGAACAGCCCGAAACGCCGCGAGGAAACGTTTCTTCACGGCGCGCCGTGGAGGCGGGGTTAGCGCCGCGCGATCGCCGGCGGGGTCAGCGGGACCTCCACCAGCCGGTGCCGCGAACGCCCCAGCATCTCCTCGCGCTCGTCCTCGGTCATCCCGCCCCAGACGCCGTACGGCTCGCGGACCGCCAGCGCGTGCGCCGCGCACTCGGTGATCACCGGGCAGCGCATGCAGACCTCCTTGGCACTGGCCTCGCGTGAACTCCGCGCGGCCCCGCGTTCGCCCTCGGGGTGGAAGAAGAGCGAACTGTCCACGCCACGGCAGGCTGCGGAGAGCTGCCAGTCCCAGAGGTCCGCGTTGGGGCCTGGGAGGCGGGAGAAATCTGCCATGGCTCATTCCCTTCAGAGGCTCGTCGGCCGTGGGCCGGCGCTCAGCGGGCTGCTGCTGGGCGGCGCGGCGGGCGTCGATGCACTGGTGTGGACACCTGGAAATATGACTTACGGCAACTCCATGGACAAGTCACCCACAGAGTGGCACAACAGTCAATGACCATACGAAAGCTATAAAAACGGGCAAAGTGGGCAAGGGGTTCGGCGGGCGCGGGCGTGGCATTCGGGTGGCCGACGGGCGCGCGACACTCCGCACCGGTGTGCGGGTCGTGCGCCCACCGCGCGCGAGCTGGGCAAAAGTGCGGCGTGTGCACCGCGATGCGGCTGATCGGTAATGGGTTGGCCACGTACAGTGGTGGAGATGGCCCCGAAGGCCGTAACTCATTCGAGTGACGGTCGTTGGAAGTGCGGAGGCGGTTAGCGGGCGCCGGACGTCGGGAACGATCGCGGGGAATTTGAGGCGATCAGCACGGACTCTGTCGCCGATCGGCCGTGTCGGAGAGGTTCGTACCAGCCAGGAGGCTCAACGTGACGCGGATCAGCTGCGGAGGACGACGGTCATGACTTCCGTTCTCGTTTGCGACGATTCCCCGCTCGCCCGCGAGGCGCTTCGCCGCGCGGTCGCGACCGTACCCGGTGTGGACCGGGTCACCACCGCGACGAACGGGGAGGAGGTCCTCCGCCGCTGGGTGGCCGACCGCTCCGATCTCGTTCTGATGGACGTCCGGATGCCCGGCCTCGGCGGGGTCGAGACGGTCCGGCGGCTGCTGTCCGCCGATCCGGGCGCGCGGATCATCATGCTCACCGTCGCCGAGGACCTCGACGGGGTCGCGCTCGCGGTGGCCGCGGGCGCCCGCGGGTACCTGCACAAGGACGCCTCGCGCGCCGAACTGCGGGCCACCGTCACCCAGGCCCTCGCCGACCCGACCTGGCGGCTCGCCCCGCGCCGGCTGCGCAGCCCCGACATGGGCGCGGCGCCCACGTTGACGGCGCGTGAGATCCAGGTGCTGGAGGGCATGAGCCACGGCCGCAGCAACGCCGAGATCGGCCGCGAGCTGTTCCTGTCCGAGGACACCGTCAAGACCCACGCCCGACGGCTGTTCAAGAAGCTCGGGGCCTCCGACCGCGCGCACGCGGTGGCGCTGGGTTTCCGCTGGGGCCTGGTCCGCTGACCGCCGGTGGCGCCGCCGGCTGCGGCGCGCCGCCGGCGGTTCCCGGGACGGGCGCCGTCCGGGCGTGTGACGTTACGGTCCCGAGGTTGCACCATGGAGTAGTGGAGCACCTCGGGGACCAGCGGACAGGCACTGCGGCGAACCACACGGCCGCAGCACATTCGGCGGACGGCGCGAAGGACGGGACCACCGACGGCGGCGGGGCGGGAGGCGGCACGGTGCAGGAGGGGCCGGTGGTGCGCGGCGGCACGCCGTACGGCACCGCAGCGCATAACGTTCCGGTGCACAACTCCGGACGCGGTGCCGCGTTTTCCCGCGCGACCAGGCACCATGGACCGATGCGTGACGACGTCGCCGGTGCGGCCGGCCAGGCGGACCCGGTGGAGGCCGAGCCCTCCGGCCCGGGTGGCGATCCGTCGTACGCCGACCCCGGCGGCCCCGGCGCGGTGCCCGGCCCCGGTCGACCGCCGGTGCTCGGCGCGGGCGGCTCCCCGCTGGTGGGCGAGCTCGTCGCGGCCGCCGTCCGCGGTGAGGGCCCGGCCATCGACGCCCTGCTCGCCTACGTCCATCCGCTGGCGCTGCGCTACTGCCGCGGCCGGCTCGTGCGGCTGCCCGGCGGCGCCCGGCACCACGTGGACGACGTCGCGCAGGAGGTCTGCGTCGCGGTGCTGTGCGCGCTGCCCCGGTACAAGGACCAGGGGCGGCCGTTCGAGGCCTTCGTCTACGGCATCGCCGCACACAAGATCGCCGATCTGCAGCGGGCCGCGATGCGCGGGCCCGGCTCGACGGTCGTCCCGCAGGACGACCTGCCGGAGGTGCCGGACGAGGCGCTCGGCCCGGAGGAGCAGGCGCTGCTGAGCAGCGACGCGGCCTGGGCCAAGGAACTGCTCTCCAACCTGCCGGCCCGTCAGCGCGAACTGGTGCTGCTGCGGGTGGCCGCCGGGCTCTCGGCGGAGGAGACCGGCGAGGTGCTGGGGATGTCCCCGGGCGCCGTCCGGGTGGCCCAGCACCGGGCGCTCAGCCGGCTGCGGGCGCTCGCGGAGGAGTCCTCCTAGGTCCTGACCGGCAAGATCGGCCGGACAGGACCTAAGTCCTGACCGGCCGGAATGAGCCACGGGGGGCCGGTGTTGTCAAGGGCACACGAGGACACATTCGCCGTGCCAGTACCATGGGGTATCGGCGCCTGGGCGGGTTGCCAAAGTTTCGCGGGTGCGCGCGGGGTTCCCCTGGAGGTTCCTCCAAAACCACCCGGCTTCGGCGGTCTGCTGCGAGTGAGCGATGAACGCGCCCCACCCTCAGGGCGTGAGCGGAATAGGCCGGCCACGGAAGGTACCCCCCAAATGTCTTACAACGCCGCAGGCGTACCCGAGAAGTTCGCCATGCTCGGGCTCACGTTCGATGACGTCCTGCTGCTGCCCGGGGCTTCCGCGGTGCTGCCGAACCAGGTCGACACCTCCTCGCGGGTCTCCCGGAACGTGCGCGTCAACATCCCGCTGCTCTCCGCCGCGATGGACAAGGTCACCGAGGCGCGGATGGCGATCTCGATGGCCCGCCAGGGCGGCGTCGGTGTGCTGCACCGCAACCTGTCGGTCGAGGACCAGGCCAACCAGGTCGACCTGGTGAAGCGCTCCGAGTCCGGCATGGTCACCGACCCGATCACGGTCGGCCCGAACACCACGCTGGCCGAGGCCGACGCGCTGTGCGCCAAGTTCCGCATCTCCGGCGTGCCGATCGCGGACGAGGCCGGCAAGCTGCTCGGCATCGTCACCAACCGTGACATGGCCTTCGAGTCGGACCGCAGCCGCCAGGTCCGCGAGATCATGACCCCGATGCCGCTGATCACCGGCAAGGTCGGCATCTCCGGGGTGGACGCGATGGCGCTGCTGCGCCGCCACAAGATCGAGAAGCTGCCGCTGGTCGACGACGAGGGCCGGATCAAGGGCCTGATCACCGTCAAGGACTTCGTCAAGGCCGAGCAGTACCCGAACGCCGCCAAGGACGCCGAGGGTCGTCTGCTGGTCGGTGCCGCCGTCGGTGCCAGCGCCGAGGCGTTCGACCGGGCCCAGGCCCTGGTCGAGGCCGGTGCGGACTTCCTGGTCGTGGACACCTCGCACGGCCACAGCCACAACGCGCTGGCCTGGATCGGGAAGATCAAGTCGGCCGTCGGGATCGACGTGGTCGGCGGCAACGTGGCCACCCGTGACGGCGCCCAGGCGCTGATCGACGCCGGCGTGGACGGCGTCAAGGTCGGCGTCGGCCCCGGCTCCATCTGCACCACCCGCGTGGTCGCCGGCATCGGCGTCCCGCAGATCACCGCCATCTACGAGGCCGCGGTGGCCTGCCAGGCGGCCGGCGTGCCGGTCATCGGCGACGGCGGCCTGCAGTACTCCGGCGACATCGGCAAGGCGCTGGCCGCCGGCGCCGACACCGTGATGCTGGGCTCGCTGCTGGCCGGCTGCGAGGAGTCCCCGGGTGAGCTGATGTTCATCAACGGCAAGCAGTTCAAGTCCTACCGCGGCATGGGCTCGCTGGGCGCGATGCAGTCCCGCGGCCAGGGCCGCTCGTACTCCAAGGACCGCTACTTCCAGGCCGAGGTGGCCTCGGACGACAAGCTCGTCCCCGAGGGCATCGAGGGCCAGGTGCCCTACCGCGGCCCGCTGTCGGCCGTGCTGCACCAGCTGGTCGGCGGCCTGCGCCAGACCATGGGCTACGTCGGCGCCGCCACCATCGCCGAGATGGAGAGCAAGGGCCGCTTCGTCCGGATCACCTCGGCGGGCCTCAAGGAGAGCCACCCGCACGACATCCAGATGACCGTCGAGGCGCCGAACTACTCCAACCGCTGAGTCCGCGCTTCCCAAGGGCCCGTCGCCGCACCGCGGCGCCGGGCCCTTCGGCGCGCCCGGGGGCGGGGACGGGCCGCCGGGGGCGGGCCCCGCGCCCCGGAGGCGAGCGCGCGAGGCAACCGGGGTGCGGGATACTGGGGGCGGCCGGGGTGACCCGGCGGGCATGAGCAACAAACCAGAAGGGCTCGAAGTGACTGAGATCGAGATCGGGCGAGGCAAGCGCGGCCGACGGGCGTACTCCTTCGACGACATCGCCGTCGTCCCCAGCCGCCGTACCCGGGACCCGAAGGAGGTCTCGATCGCCTGGCAGATCGACGCCTACCGCTTCGAGCTGCCGTTCCTGGCCGCCCCGATGGACAGCGTGGTCTCGCCGCAGCAGGCCATCGCCATCGGCCGCCTCGGCGGCCTCGGCGTGCTGAACCTCGAAGGCCTCTGGACCCGCTACGAGGACCCGCAGCCGCTGCTCGACGAGATCGCCACGATCACCGACGAGGCCGCCGCGACCCGCCGCCTCCAGGAGATCTACGCCGCGCCGATCCGCGCCGAGCTGATCAAGCAGCGGATCCAGGAGGTCCGCGACTCCGGTGTGGTCACCGCCGCCGCGCTCTCGCCGCAGCGCACCGCCGAGTTCTCCAAGGCCGTCGTGGACGCCGGCGTCGACGTCTTCGTCATCCGCGGCACCACCGTCTCGGCCGAGCACGTGTCCAGCGGCGCGGAGCCGCTCAACCTCAAGCAGTTCATCTACGAGCTGGACGTCCCGGTGATCGTCGGCGGCTGCGCCACGTACACCGCGGCCCTGCACCTGATGCGCACCGGCGCGGCCGGCGTGCTGGTCGGCTTCGGCGGCGGCGCCGCCCACACCACCCGGGGCGTCCTCGGCATCCAGGTGCCGATGGCCACCGCCGTCGCCGACGTGGCCGCCGCCCGCCGGGACTACATGGACGAGTCCGGCGGCCGCTACGTGCACGTGATCGCGGACGGCGGCGTCGGCTACAGCGGCGACATCCCGAAGGCCGTCGCCTGCGGCGCCGACGCGGTGATGATCGGTGCCGCGCTGGCCCGCGCCACCGACGCGCCCGGCAAGGGCTTCCACTGGGGCATGGAGGCCGTCCACGAGGAGCTGCCGCGCGGCAAGCGGGTGGACCTCGGCACCGTCGGCACCACCGAGGAGATCCTGACCGGTCCCTCGCACACCCCCGACGGCACCATGAACCTGTTCGGCGCGCTGCGCCGCGCGATGGCCACCACCGGCTACACCGAGCTCAAGGAGTTCCAGCGGGTCGAGGTGACCGTCAACCCGGCGCTCAACCACCGCTGAGACGCGTCGTGGTGAAGGCCCCCGTCGGTTCCGCCGGCGGGGGCCTCGGGCTGTCCGGACCGGCGTCAGCCGCGGTTGGCGGTGCGGCGGGTGAGGAGGAAGCCGCCGACCAGGGCGATGCCGTAGAAGGCGAGGTCGAGCGCGCGCAGCTCGGCGCGCCAGTGTGCCAGGGCGTCGTGCGGCAGTCCGCGCGGGCCGGGGCCGGCCGCGTGCACCCGGCGGAGCTGGCCGGTCAGCTGGCCGAGCAGCAGCGCGCAGGCCGCGAGCAGCGCGCCGAGCAGCGGCAGCACCCGGCTGCGGCCGCCGAGCCGGCCGAGCGGTAAGGCGACCAGGGCGGCGAGGGCGATGGCCAGCCAGCCGAGGCTGTCCGCGGCCCGGGCCGGCGCGCAGCCGTAGGCCAGGCCGCCGAGCAGCATGGCGAGGACGGCGAGGGTGACCGCCAGGGCGGTGCGGCGGCGCGGGCCCGTCCGGTGGGAGCGGACGGTGGGGACGTATCCGGCCACCGGGACACCGGGCATACCGGGCGCGACGTAGCCCTCGGGGGAATCCAGGGTGGGTGTGACCGAGTAGTGCTGGGCGGTGCGCGGCCGGCCCGACTGGCCGTCAGCGCCCGGTGCGGGTGCGGTCATGGGCGTCGGATCCCCCCGGAAAGACGATGAGCTGCCGAACGGTAGCAGCGCCCCGGCCAGATCTTGGCGAGTTTTCGATCACAGATCGGGCACGGAGCGCCGAGCCCGATCCGGTACGCCCCGGATCGGGTGCGGGGGTCGGGTGGTCCCGGCCCCCGGGGACAGGGGATGATGGAGACTTGGGCGTTCGGGCCTGAGGCCGGGCCGACACGCCGTCACCACGACCGCCAGCAGCACATGGGGGAACGTTCCGAATGACCCAGGCGCAGGGTTCCACCGGCCGCCTCCTGGCCGGCCGCTACCGGCTGAACGGCGTGCTCGGGCGCGGCGGCATGGGCACCGTCTGGCGCGCCGAGGACGAGATGCTGGGGCGGACCGTCGCGGTCAAGGAACTGCGGATGAACGCCAGCGTCGAGGAGGAGGAGAAGCACCGGCTGATCGTCCGGACGCTGCGCGAGGCCAAGGCCACCGCGCGGATCCGGCACAACTCGGCGGTCACCGTCTTCGACGTGGTCGACGAGGACGACCGGCCGTGGATCGTCATGGAGCTGGTCGAGTCCCGCTCGCTGGCCGACGTCATCCGGGAGGACGGGCCGCTGGCCCCCGCCCGGGCCGCCGAGATCGCGCTCGACGTGCTCGGCGTGCTGAGCGCCGCGCACGCGCTGGGCATCCTGCACCGGGACGTCAAGCCGTCCAACGTGCTGATCGGCGACGACGGCCGGGTCGTGCTCACCGACTTCGGCATCGCCAGCGTGGAGGGCGACGCCTCGGTCACCTCCACCGGCATGCTGGTCGGCGCCCCCTCGTACATATCCCCGGAGCGGGCCCGCGGGCAGAAGCCCGGGCCGCCGGCCGACCTGTGGTCGCTGGGCGGCACGCTGTACGCGATGGTCGAGGGCCGGCCGCCGTACGACCGGGGCTCGGCGCTGGCCACCCTGACCGCGGTGATGACCGAGGAGCTGACCGCCCCGGTGAACGCCGGGGCGCTGCAGCCGGTGATCGAGGGGCTGCTCGCCAAGGACCCGGCCGAGCGGCTGGACGCCTCGCAGACCCGGTCGATGCTGAAGCGGGTCGTCGCGGAGGCCACCTCGAAGGCCGAGTCGACCACCGTGCACGCGCTGCCGGTCGAGAGTCCGGCCGCCGCCGCGGAGCCCGAGGAGGCCCCGGCCGAGGCCGAGGAGGGCCGCAAGCGGTCCATCGGGGGGCTGCTGGGGACGGTCCGGGTGGGCAGCCGGGCCAAGGACGAGGAGCCCGCCGCCGTGGCGGAGCCCGTCGTGGAGCCGGCGCCCGAGCCCGCCTCGCCGTCCTCGGACGTGGCGTCGGGCTCGGCTTCGGGTCCGCTCGCGGCGTCGGGTTCGGCTCCGGCGGCCGAGCCGATCCGGCCGGTGACCAGCGAGTGGACCCTGGGCGCCACGCAGGCGGCCGGCGCCGACCCGCGCAACGGACGGCGGCGGCTGGCCGTCGTCACCGTGGTGCTGGTCCTGCTGCTGATCGCCGGGGTGGTCGCGGTGCTCCAGGCCGTCGGCAACGGGGACGACTCGTCGGCGAACGGCGCGGGCGCCACCTCGTCGGTCTCGACCAGCTCCGAGGCCGGGCCGAGCGGGACCCCGGCCGCCTCCGTTCCGGCGGCGGAGCCGGAGCCGGGCACCGACAAGCCCGCCCCGGACAAGCCGGCCACCGACACACCGGCCCCCGACAAGCCGGCCGACACGCCCGGCCCCTCTGCGGCGAACCCGCCGGCCGCCGGCGCGCCCGCCACCACCCCCGCGCAGAGCCCGACCCCGCCGGGGGCCGCCGTCCCGGCCGGTTACCACGAGTACAAGGACCCGACCGGCTTCTCGGTCGTCCTGCCGGACTGGCTCCAGCCGGCCGGTTCGGAGGGCGTCCGCCGGATCTTCAAGGGCAACGGCAGTACCCTGACCATCGAGTGGACCACCACCCCCGGCCCCAGCGCCGTCGCCGACTGGCAGGACTCCGAGCCGGGCCTGCGTTCGAAGGTCACCAACTACCAGCGGGTCAACCTGGCCGCGATCAACTACCGGCAGTGGAGCAACGCGGCCGACTGGGAGTGGATCAGCGGCACGCCGCGCACGCACTCGCTCAACCGGGGCTTCGTCACCGGGAACCCGGCCAAGTACGGCTACGCGATCTACTGGATCACCCCGGACGCGGACTGGGGTGCCCCGGCCAACTCCCAGGCCCGGGACACGGCCTTCGCCAGCTTCCAGCCCGCGCCGTAGGGCGCTAGGCCTAGCCGATCAGGCGGGCCTTGGCCCGGGTGAACTCCTCGTCGGTGAGCGCGCCGGAGGCGTGCAGGGCGGCCAACCGCTCAAGCTGGCCGAGGAGTTGGTCGCCCGCGCTGAGGTCGGCGGGGGCGGTGTCGGCCGCCGGCCCGGCGGCCGACGCGGCCTTGCGGGCGAGCCGGGCGGCCTCCCGGAGCTGCTCGGCGAAGACGTCGGCCTTGGCCACGTCCTCGAACCGGTGCGAGCCGGTCAGTGCGACGATCGTGAGCACGTCGCCGTTGAGCTTGGTCCTGGCCACGGTCGCGTCCGTGACCGCCGTAAGCGGAACCGGGACCGGCGGTTTACCGTCCTTGAGAAAGAGCAGTCGGTGGGTGGTGAGAACGAGCACGCCCTTGCGGAAGTGGTCGGGATGGCGCCCGGCCGTCGAGGCGACCGGATTCTCGCCGTCGATGACGACCGCCTCCACCGTGCGCACGGCCTCGGCCTGATTGGCTTGGCTGTTGTTTCCCGCCACCTTGAAGGCGGTGTCGATCAGATCGGTCCAGTCCATGGGACCGAGCGTAAAGGAGCCGCTCAGTAGGCTGCTCGGCGAGCGAGAGGAACTGGCATGCGAGGCGGCCCGGAGCAGTTGCTGGCGGGGCGGTACCGGCTGACGGACCGTCCCGAACTCCTGCGGGCCCTGGCGGTGGACGACCGCACCGGGGAGTCCGTGCTGCTGCGAGCCCTGGAGCTGCCGGCGCTGCTGACCACCGGTCAGGACCTGGACGGCGAGGTGCCCGCGCACGCCGACCGGCTGGTCCGCCGGGTGGCGGCGGTCGGCTCGGCCGCGCCGACCGGGCACCCCCGGCTGCTGCGCGGGCTCGGTGCCTTCGTCGAGGGCGAACTGCTGTGGACGGTGGAGGAGCGGTCGGGCGCCATGACGCTGGCGGACCTGGCGGCGGTCGGACCGGTGCCGCCCTACCGGGCGGCGGAGCTGGCGGCGGACCTGGCCGGCGCGCTGCGGGCGCTGCACGAGGACGGACTCGTCCACGGCAACCTGACCGCCGAGTCCGTGCTGGTCTGCGAGGACGGCGCGGCGATGCTCGGCGGGCTGCTGTCCGGGGTGGCGCAGGAGGCGCTGGCCGAGGACCTCGGGGGCCCGGGCGGGCGCCGCCGGTACGAGGTGCGGGCCACCCTGGTCGGCCCGGTGGCGGAGCGCTGGCCGCTGGACGGCGGCCCGGCGGGCGACTGCTGGGCGCTCGGGGTGCTGGTGCAGCGGCTGGTCACCGGCCGCTCGCCGTTCCCGGACGGTGGCGTGCCGGAGCTGGTGTCGGCGGTCCGGGACGGGCGGCGGGAGCCTGCGGCGGCCTGCGGGCCGCTGGCGCCGCTGGTCGAGCGGCTGCTGCAGCCCGACCCCTCGCTGCGGCCGACCGCCGAGGAGGCCCGCCGGGAGTTGGCGGCGCTGCTCGCGGGCGCGCCGGAGCCGGTCGACGAGGAGTGGGCGGCGCGGGCGCTGGTGCTGAGACCGGAGGCCCCGCTGGTGCGGCGCCGGCGGGGGCGGGGTGGTGGACGAGGGCGGTCGGAGGTGGTCGTGGGCGCGAACGCCGGGGCGGGCGCCGGGCGGCCGGACGAGGTGCGGCCGCCGCGGATACCTCCGGCGCTGTTCGGCCCGCTGCTGGTGGGGGGCGTGTTCCTGCTGCTGGTGCTCGGGGTGGCCGCGGTGGTGCTGTTCGCAGGCTGACGGCCCCGGAGTGTCCCGGACCGTCGGTCCGACGGGTGAGCGTGATTACCGGGGCTGGCAAGGTGCGCCTAATGTGTGCGTGGGATTTGTTCGAACAGTGGTCTGCACCAGGCCCTCCGTCGCTGTGACGGCAGACGGATGTGAGGGGGAGTGGTCGCCGATGGGCGTGCAGGACCGGCCGGAGACGGCCGAGACGGAGCGGCTGCTGGCCGGGCGGTACGAGCTGGGCGACCGGCTCGGCCGCGGCGGGATGGGGACCGTCTGGCGGGCCTGGGACCGGATGCTGAACCGCGAGGTCGCGGTGAAGGAACTGACCGTCAACCACCTGCCCGAGGACGAGCTGCAGATCCTGCACGCCCGGATGAAGCGGGAGGCCAGCGCGGCCGCCCGGATCAAGCACCCCGGCGTGATCACGGTGCACGACGTGCTGGAGCAGGACGGCCGGCCGTGGATCGTGATGGAGCTGGTCGACGGCCGCTCGCTGGCCGACGTGATCAGCCAGGACGGCACCCTGCAGCCGCGCGCCGTCGCCGAGGTCGGCAGCCAGGTGCTCGCCGCACTGCACCGCGGCCACCAACTCGGCGTCCTGCACCGCGACGTGAAGCCGGCCAACGTGCTGCTGGAGCGCGGCACCGGGCGGGTGGTGCTGCTGGACTTCGGCATCGCGACGTACGAGGGCTCGGCCGAACTGACCCGGCCGGGTGACCTGGTCGGCTCGCCGGACTACCTGGCGCCGGAGCTCGCCCAGGGCGAGCGGCCCGGGCCGGCCTCCGACCTGTGGGGCCTCGGGGCGACGCTGTACGCCGCGGTGGAGGGCCAGTCGCCGTTCCGCCGGACCTCGCCGATCACCACGCTGGCCGCCGTGGTGGGCGAGCCGCTGCCGGAGCCGGTCCGGGCCGGGCCGCTGGGCCCGGTGCTGGCCGCGCTGATGGCCAAGGACCCGGCCGAGCGACCGAACGCGGACGAGGCCGCCCGGATGCTGGCCGAGGTGCAGGCCGGGCACACGATCGGCCTGAAGCCGGTCGCGCCGCTGCGCGCGCCCACCCAGTCGGTGCCGGTGGTGGACCGCAGCGAGCGCCCGGCGGCGGAGGAGGACCCCGAGGAGGAGGACGCGCCGGGGGCGACGGCGGCGGAGGCCGAGGAACCGACCGGGGCGCGCTCGGGGGCCGTTCCGGACACCACCGGGGGCGTGGCCGCCGAGGCGGCAGCGCCCACCGCCGAGGTCGCGCCGGTGGCGCACCCCGTCACGCCCGCGCGCGGGCCGGCCAAGCGCCGCAGCACCCTGAAGATCGTCGTGATCGCGGTGGCCGTCGGCCTGCTGGCGGCCGGCGCGACCTTCCTCGCCACCCGGCACACCACCACCGGGCACGTCGCCGCCTCCACGGCCGACGATCCCGTCCCGACCGCCTCCGTCAGCCCGGACCCGACCAGTGACGCCAGCCCGGGACCGGCGGCGCCCAACGGCTACCACTGGGTCGACGACCCGGCCGGCTTCCGCTTCCCGCTGCCCTCGGTCAGCCCGGCCTGGCAGCGCAGTGCCACGCCCGACAACCAGGTCTACTACAGCCCCGACAACAAGGTGCACTACCTGCAGTTCGCGGTCACCGTCGGCCAGTCGGTCAAGCCGCTGGAGCACCTGCGGCAGATGGAGGCCACCGTCTCCAAGAACCTGAAGGACTACAAGCAGCACAAGATGACCGGCGTCGCGGTGAACGGTCACGAGGCGGCCGTCTGGGAGTTCAGCTACCTCGCCAAGGAGGGTGGCCGGCGCCGGGCGGTCGAGGCCGAGTTCATCGACGACGACGGCACCAGCTACGCGATCTACTCGTCCAGCCCGGACCGGGGCAACGAGTGGAACGAGGCGGAGCAGCGCTTCAACGCGGTGCTGCACTACTTCACGCCGACCCGCTGACCGGGGGCGCCCGCTCCGCCCGGCCGCGGCAGATTCTTGTTACCGACGGGTACCGGACCGGCCGCCGAGCGCCTAGGCTGCGCCGTATGTCGGACCTCACAGCAGGCGCAGCGGCCACCGAACACCCCGCGACCGGGAACCCGCCCGCCCCCGGCGGGGGCCGGACCGTCGCGGCGGCCGTCCCGCCGTCCCTGGTCGCCCGGTTGGCCGCCGGCGTCACCGCCACCGGCGAGCCCAGCCTGGTGGAGACCGTCGCCCCGCTGACCGGCGAGCGGCTGGCGAGCCTGCCGCAGTCCACCCCGGCCGACGTCGAGGTCGCCTTCGAACTGGCCCGCCGCGCCCAGCCGGCCTGGGCCGCGCTGCCGGTGCGCCGCCGCGCGGCCGTCCTGCTGCGCTTCCACGACCTGCTGCTCAAGCGGCAGGACGAGGTGCTGGACCTCGTCCAGGCCGAGACCGGCAAGGCCCGGCTGCACGCCTTCGAGGAGGTGCTGGCCACCGCCATGGCCGCCCGGCACTACGGGCGGGCCGCGCACGGCTACCTCCGGGACAAGCGGCGCGGCGGGGCGCTGCCGGTGCTCACCCACGCGGTCGAGGCCCGCCGGCCCAAGGGCGTGATCGGCCACATCTCGCCCTGGAACTACCCGCTGGAGCTGTCCGTCGGCGACGTCCTGCCCGCCTTCGCGGCCGGCAACGCCGTGGTCAACAAGCCGGACACGCAGACCGCGCTGACCGCGCTGTGGGCCCGCGAGCTGCTGATCGAGGCCGGGCTGCCGGCCGACCTGTGGCAGGTCGTGCTCGGCGACGGCCCGGTGATCGGCCCCGCCGTGGTGGAGCACGCCGACTACGTCTCGTTCACCGGCTCCACCCGCACCGGCCGCGAGGTCGCCCAGCGCGCCGCCGCCCGGCTGGTCGGCGCCTCGCTCGAACTCGGCGGCAAGAACGCCATGCTGGTCCTCGCCGACGCCGACCTCGACCGGGCCGCCGCGGGCGCCGTGCGGGCCTGCTTCTCCTCCGCCGGGCAGCTGTGCATCTCGATCGAGCGGCTGCTGGTGCACCGCTCGGTGGCCGACGACTTCCTGGAGCGCTTCGCCGCCCGCACCCGGGCGCTGCGCCTCGGCGGCGGCCTCGCCTACGGCGCCGACATGGGCTCGCTGGTCTCCGTCCGCCAGCTGGAGACCACCACCCGGCACGTGGAGGAGGCGGTCAAGGCGGGCGCCACCGTGCTGGCCGGCGGCCGGGCCCGGCCCGACCTCGGCCCGTACTTCTTCGAGCCGACCATCCTCGACGGGGTGACCCCGGACATGGCGGTCTGCGGCGAGGAGACCTTCGGCCCGGTCGTCTCCGTCTACCGCTTCGACACCGACGACGAGGCGGTGGCCGCCGCCAACTCCACGCCGTACGGCCTGAACTCCAGCGTCTGGACCAGGGACACCCGGCGCGGCCGGGCGGTCGGGGCCCGGCTGCGCACCGGCACGGTCAACGTCAACGAGGCCTACGCGGCCGCGTACGGCTCGATCGGCTCGCCGATGGGCGGCATGGGCGACTCCGGGCTCGGCCGCCGCCACGGTGCCGAGGGCATCCTGCGCTTCACCGAGGCGCAGACCGTCGCGACCCAGCGGCTGATGCCGATCGCGCCCTCGTTCGGCCTGGACGACCGGCAGTTCGCCGCGGTGATGACCGGCGGGCTGCGGGTGCTGAAGGCGCTGCGGTTCAAGTAGCCGTCCCGGACCGGGGGTCCAAGCAGCCTTCCCGGCCCGGGGGTTCGCCCCCGTGGTCGGAGCCGGCCCGGCCGGTGGTCCGATCCGCCCGTCCTGTAACCAGGTTCGCCCGTCCCGTAGTCAGTTCGCGTCCCGAAGGAGCAGTGGCAGATGGTGGAGTCCGGCGGTGCGGCGGAGTTCGACTACGACGTGGTCGTGGTCGGCTCCGGCTTCGGTGGTTCGGTCGCCGCGCTGCGGCTGACCGAGAAGGGCTACCGGGTCGCCGTCCTGGAGGCCGGCCGGCGCTTCGAGCGGGACGAACTGCCCAGGAACTCCTGGGACCTGCCGAACTACCTGTGGGCGCCGAAGATCGGTCTCTACGGCATCCAGCGGATCCACCTGCTGGCCAACGTGCTGATCCTGGCCGGCGCCGGGGTCGGCGGCGGCTCGCTGAACTACGCCAACACCCTGTACGTGCCGCCGAAGGCCTTCTTCGAGGACCGACAGTGGCGCCACATCACCGACTGGCAGGAGGAGTTGGCGCCGTTCTACGACCAGGCGCAGCGGATGCTCGGGGTCCGGCTCAACCCGACCTTCACCCCCTCCGACGTGCACCTCAAGGCCGCCGCCGAGCAGATGGGGGTGGGCGACACCTTCCACATGGCGCCGGTCGGGGTCTTCTTCGGGGACGGCCAGGACGCCGGCGGCCGGGCCGAGGCGGCGCCCGGGGACGAGGTCGCCGACCCGTACTTCGGCGGCGCCGGGCCGGCCCGCAAGGCCTGCGTGGAGTGCGGCGAGTGCATGACCGGCTGCCGGCACGGAGCGAAGAACATGCTCACCGAGAACTACCTGCACCTGGCCGAGCGGGGCGGCGCCGAGATCCACCCGCTCACCACGGTGGCCCGGATCCGGGAGCTCCCCGGCGCCGACGGGAGCCGCGGCTACGCGGTGGACGTGCGCCGGACCGACTCCCGCTCCCGCACCGACCGGGTGAAGGCGGGCGCGCGGACCATCACCGCCGCCCGGGTGGTGGTCGCGGCCGGGACGTACGGCACCCAGTCGCTGCTGCACCGGATGCGTGACGGGGGGCACCTGCCCCGGATCTCCGGCCGGCTCGGCGAGCTGACCCGCACCAACTCCGAGGCGCTGGTGGGCGCGCAGACCACCGACCGGCGCTACGGCACCCGGGTGGACTTCACCAAGGGCGTGGCGATCACCTCCTCGATCCACCCGGACGCCAGCACCCACATCGAGCCGGTCCGCTACGGCAAGGGCTCCAACGCGATGGGCGCGCTGTCGATAGCCCAGGTCAAGGGCGGCGGACGGGCCCCGCGCTGGCTGCGCTACCTGGGTGGGTCGGTGCGCCACCCGGTGACCTTCGCCCGCTCGATGAACCAGCACCGCTGGTCCGAGAAGACGATCATCGGCCTGGTGATGCAGTCGCTGGACAACTCGATCACCGTCTCGCTGAAGAAGGACCTGCTCGGCAAGAGCCGGCTCACCTCCGCCCAGGGCCACGGCGCCCCCAACCCGACCTGGATCCCGGCCGCCGAACAGGGCGCCCAGGCGCTGGCCGAGCAGATCAACGGCTTCGCGGGCAGCAGCGCCGGCGAGATCTTCGACATCCCGATGACCGCCCACTTCCTCGGCGGCTGCCCGATCGGCGACGCCCCCGAGACCGGCGTGGTCGACCCCTACCACCGGCTGTACGGCCACCCGGGGATCAGCGTGGTCGACGGCGCGGCCGTCTCCGCCAACCTCGGGGTGAACCCCTCGCTGACGATCACCGCGCAGGCCGAGCGCGCCATGTCGATGTGGCCCAACAAGGGCGAGGCGGACCGCCGCCCGGCCCAGGGCGAGGCCTACCGGCGGGTCGCCCCGGTGGCGCCGGCCCGGCCGGCCGTCCCGGAGGACGCGTTCGGCGCGCTCCGACTGCCGCTGCTGCCCGTCCCGGAGGTCCCGAAGAAGCGCGGCTGAGCAGGCCCCGACGGGCCAACCCTCCCGGCCCGGTACCCGGTTGACATTCGTTCGGATCCGATGGGATAAACGGGCTTTCTGGGGGACCAGGAACTCGTCGAGCGGGGGGAAACCGGTCCATGGCCATCTGCGCATCGTGCGGCGCGGCATCGGTGGAAGGGGCGCCCGCGTGCGTCTCGTGCGGGCGGCCGCTGACGCCCCCGCCGACGGCCGCCATGCCCGCGGTACCTCCCGTCGTGCCGCCCGCCGTTCCGCCTGCCGTACCGCCCCCGCCGGCGTACGGTCCGCCGTCCGCCGCGCCCGGGTACCCGCCGCCGCCGCCTTCGCCGCCCGGCTACGGGCCGCCGCCGCCCGCGCCCGGCTACGGCCCGCCGCCCGGGTACGGCCCGGGCCACCCGCAGCCCGCCGGGCCGCCCACGCTGGGCAGTTGGGGCGCCGGGCAGCCGTACGACCCGCGGGCCGGCCGGCCGAACGTGCTGAGCCGGCTGGTCGGCGCGGACTGGCGCCCGGCGCTCCTGGTCGCCATCGCCCCGACCGCCGTGCTGCTGCTGGCGGCGCTGATCGTGGCGGTCCCGAGCGACTACCAGTACGCCTACCTGGTCCGGGCGCCCGGGTTCGGCGAGCGCTTCGGCGCCGCCCTGTCGATGGCGCTGAGCGCGCTCGGTGCGCCGTTCAAGCTCGGGTACACCACCGCGCTGCGACGCGGCGACGCGGCGGGCATGGACGCGCTGCTCCGGGCGGTGCCGCTGACGGTCACCGTGCTGTGGGCGCTGGCGCTCTGGCTCGGCCTGCGGACCGCGGCACGCCGCCGCCGGGCCGCCGGCCTCCAGCTCACCCGGGCCCAGGCCGCGGGCGAGGCGCTGCGCACCGCGGTGGTCCTGGCCGCGGTGACCGCGCTGCTCGGGCTGGCCGGCGGGACGTCCTGGGAGCCGCAGCGCACCGGCCTCGTCGGCCGCGCCCTCGGGGTGACGTACACCGTGGACTCCGGCTGGCTGGAGGCGACCGGCTGGACGGCCCTGCTCGCCGCGCTGACGGCCTTCGCCGTCCACGGCACCGACGCGCTGCGCTGGGCCGCCTGGCGCAGCCGGGCGGTGCGCGGCTGGGCGGTCGCCGCGCTCACGGCCGGCCGGGCGCTGGCACTGTCACTGGGCCTGGCCTCGGTGACGGGCTTCGTGCTGGTCGCCGTCAACAGCGACGAGGGCTGGCAGACCCCGGTCTCGGTGGCCTTCCTGCCCAACCTCGGCCTGGGCCTGCTCGGCCTGGGCTCGGGGGCGACCTTGCAGGCGTTCAACGGGGCGAGCGGCGGGGCGGGCGACGCGGCGGTCGCGATCGGCGGCGACTGGCAGGACACCCCCGACAGGGGGGAAATCTCCTTCTTCGACCTGCACGACCAGACCGCCGACTGGCGCTGGACCGGCCTGCTGGCCCTCGCCACGGCGGGCGTCCTCGGCTGGTCGGCGTACCGGCGGCGGCTGGACGCGGCCGACCGGCTCCGGCTGGCGGCCGTCCACGCCGTGGCGCTCACCGCGCTGATGGCGGTGGGCGGTGCGCTGATGACGACCTCGACGTCCTCGGCGGTCGCGGGGTGGGACACCTTCACCAACCAGACGGAGGTGTCCCGGGACACCTCGATCAACCTGGGCTTCGCCAGCGTGCTGGTGGCCAACCTGGTCTGGGCGGCGATCGGCGCGCTGCTGGTGCCGCCGCTGCTGGCGGCCGTCCGCGGCCGGGGCGCGGTGGCCCGCGAGGACGCCTACGGCGCTCCGCCGTACGGTGCGGTGCCGCACGGTGCGGTGCCGCCGCCGGGGGCGCCGTACGAGGCCGGGCCGGAGCCGCAGCCGTACGCCCCCGGGGCGGGGGTGGGCGACGTGGTCGGCTCGGACGACGCGCCGCTGGTGCCGCCGCCCGGGGCGTCGGCCGAGGAGCCGGTCGATCCGAGCGTCTGGCGCAAGCAGCCCTGAGCCGGGCAGCCGTGGGCGGAGCGGTCTGGGCGGAGCGGCCCTGAGCCGGGTGGCCCGGACAGGGCAAAGGGCCCCGCGGGGGAACGGGGCCCTTTGTCGCTCAGCACGCGGCGTCAGGGCTGCGCCGGTGCTGGGGGTGACGGCGCCGGGGGAGGGGCGCCGTCGGGTCGGTCGGCTTCGGGGTCGCGCCGTCGCGGCCCGGCGTGGGTGGCCGGTGGCGCGGGGCGCGCACGCTCGCGGTGCGGCGGGTCGGCGCGCAGGTCTGCGCCGGGCCTTCGCTCACGGAGCGTGAGGTGACGTACGGGGCTGCCGCCCAGTGCGGCGGCATCGGTCGGGGCCTCCACGGTGAGCCTGCCGGCCGCCGGGAGAACCGCTTCCACGCAGCATCGTGCTGGACGAAGGGCTTGCTCTGCAACCGATTCGGCACAGTTCGGCCCGGCGCATTTGGTGCGGGTGCCGACTCCCGGGTGTGGCCCGGGCGCGGGTGCAGGCCTCGTTCCGCCTTGTCGGGCGGTTGTGGGCAGGTGTCGACACGAGGCGTCGATGATCACGGTGCGTAGTGGTGTGGGTGGCTGCGGCGCACGGGGACGCGCGTAGCGGCGCGGGACGGGAAAGGGTGTGCGCCCGGGCGTGCCCGGCTCGCGACGGGGGTGCGACGACCGGCCCGGGCGTCCCCGGGGACCGGCCGTCCCACCTCTCGGTCCAGTCGCGGCCGGGGTCGCTGTCCCCTGCTGTCCGGCCGCGGCACCCGCGCACGGTCCCACGGCGCCGCACTTCCGGCGGGGCCGGGGCGGCGGCGCCACATGCGCCGGTGGACTGGGATGAAGCTCCACGCGTGGTCCTGCAAGTCCGTACGGCGGCGCCCCTGGCCGGGGCGAAGGCGGCGCGTCTGGCGGGCGCGGCGCGGTCGTACGGTCGTCTGAAGCAACGAAAGGCGGCCCCGCCCGGTCACGGTCGTTTGGACGGGCAGACGAGTGAAACCGGACAGCCCGGTAGAATCGGTGTCCAGACACCCCCACCCGTCGCCGCCGCGGCCCCCGCCGGGGAAGCGGTTCGGTGTGACACCTCTCGTACCGCTGCCGGAAGGCCGTCTGTGTCCTCTGCAATTCCCGTCCAGTCCGCGCCGGACAACGACACCGTCCTGGTGGTCGACTTCGGCGCCCAGTACGCCCAGCTCATCGCCCGTCGGGTGCGTGAGGCGCGGGTCTACAGCGAGATCGTGCCGAGCAGCATGCCGGTCGCCGAGATGCTCGCCAAGAACCCCAAGGCGATCATCCTCTCCGGCGGTCCGTCGTCGGTCTACGAAGAGGGCGCGCCGCAGCTCGACCGCGCGATCTTCGAGGCCGGGGTCCCGGTCTTCGGCATGTGCTACGGCTTCCAGCTGATGGCCAAGACCCTCGGCGGCACGGTCGACAACACCGGCGCCCGCGAGTACGGCCGCACCCCGCTGACCGTCAGCCGCACCGGCTCCACCCTGTTCGAGGGCGTTCCGGCGGAGCACTCGGTGTGGATGTCGCACGGCGACGCCTGCTCCGCCGCCCCGGAGGGCTTCACCGTCACCGCGTCCACCGCGGTGGTCCCGGTCGCGGCCTTCGAGAACGACGAGGCCCGCCTCTACGGCGTGCAGTACCACCCCGAGGTGCTGCACTCCGACCACGGCCAGCAGATCCTGGAGCACTTCCTCTACCGCGGCGCCGGCCTCGCCCCGACCTGGACCACCGGCAGCGTGGTCGAGGAGCAGGTCGCGCTGATCCGCGCCCAGGTCGGCGAGAAGCGCGCGATCTGCGGCCTCTCCGGCGGTGTGGACTCCGCGGTCGCGGCGGCCCTGGTCAACAAGGCCATCGGCTCCAAGCTGACCTGCGTGTACGTCGACCACGGCCTGATGCGCAAGGGCGAGACCGAGCAGGTCGAGAAGGACTTCGTGGCGGCCACCGGCGTGCAGCTGAAGGTGGTCGACGCCGCGGAGCGCTTCCTGAACGCGCTGAAGGGGGTCACCGACCCCGAGGAGAAGCGCAAGATCATCGGCCGGGAGTTCATCCGGGTCTTCGAGCAGGCGCAGGCCGAGATCGTCGCCGAGGCCGGCGAGCACGGCGAGTCGGTCGACTTCCTGGTCCAGGGCACCCTGTACCCGGACGTGGTGGAGTCCGGTGGCGGCACCGGCACCGCCAACATCAAGTCCCACCACAACGTCGGCGGCCTGCCCGAGGACCTCCAGTTCCAGCTGGTCGAGCCGCTGCGCAAGCTGTTCAAGGACGAGGTCCGGATGGTCGGCCAGGAGCTGGGCCTGCCGGAGGAGATCGTCCAGCGCCAGCCGTTCCCGGGCCCGGGCCTGGGCATCCGGATCGTCGGCGAGGTCACCCAGGAGCGGCTGGACCTGCTCCGCGACGCCGACGCGATCGCCCGCGAGGAGCTGACCGCGGCCGGCCTGGACCGCGAGATCTGGCAGTGCCCGGTCGTGCTGCTCGCCGACGTGCGCAGCGTGGGCGTGCAGGGCGACGGCCGCACCTACGGTCACCCGATCGTGCTGCGCCCGGTCTCGTCCGAGGACGCCATGACCGCCGACTGGTCGCGCCTGCCGTACGACGTGCTGGCCAAGATCTCCACCCGGATCACCAACGAGGTCCGCGACGTGAACCGCGTCGTCGTCGACGTCACCAGCAAGCCGCCGGGCACCATCGAGTGGGAGTGAGCACTCCCGCCGGCCGCTGAGCCGCTGCTGAACGGCCGTGCCGTCGTTCCCGTACCAGGGAGCGGCGGCACGGCCGTTCGCGGTGGGGCGGCCGCCCGGGTGGGGACCTCCCACCGAAAGCGATCGGGAGCGGGCAGAATGCGGACCGGACCTGTCAGGGAATGGCGGGCCGCGAGGGAAGGTGTGAGCGATGTCGGAGGCTGGCAACTCCGTGGCGGGTGACGGGGAAGCGGGCGTCGGGGAAGCGGGCGTCGGGGGAGCGGGTGTCGGGGGAGCGGCCGGTCTGGCCGACCGGGCGGCGCAGTGGCGGGCGTCCGCGTCCCGGTACGCGCTGCTGCCGCTGCGGCTCTTCCTCGGCGTCACCTTCGTGTACGCCGCCCTCGACAAACTGTCCGACGCGCACTACCTGGCCGGGGCGGCCGACCCGGCGTCGTTCGTCTCGCAGGCCCAGGCGGTCAAGGGCGGCAGCCCGATCTCCTTCCTGCTCGGCGCCGCCCTGGACGCGCCCACCCTGTTCGCGCTCGCCGTCGCCTTCGGTGAGCTGGCGGTCGGCCTCGGCACCCTGCTCGGCCTCTGGGGCCGGGTCGCGGCGCTCGGCGGCGCGATGATCAACCTCAGCCTCTGGCTGTCCATCAGCTGGAGCGTCTCGCCGTACTACCTGGGCAACGACCTCGGCTACCTGATGGCCTGGACACCGCTGCTGCTGGCCGGCACCCCGGACCTGTCGGTGGACGGCTACCTCGCCCGGCGGGCCGGCCGGGACCGGGGGCGCGGGCTGGGCGAGGACCGCGTCAGGCGCCGGGCGCTGGTGGACGGCGGGATCGCCGCCGTCGCGATCGGCGGCGCCGGGCTGCTCACCGGCTCGCTCACCCGGACCTTCGGCCGGGCCAAGCACTCCGCGCCCAAGCAGTCCGCGGCCCCGGCCACCACCCAGGCGCCGTCCGGACCGGCCCCCTCGGTGGCCGCCGCGAGCGTGCCGGTCGGCGGCTCGGCCCAGGTCAAGGACCCGGCCACCGGGGACGCCGTCTACATCGTGCAGCCCAAGGCGGGCCAGTACTGCGGCCTGTCCGCGGTGTGCACCCACTCCGGCTGCGCGGTCGACGCCCCGAAGAACGGCCAGCTGTACTGCCCCTGCCACGGCTCCCGGTTCGACGCCGCCACCGGCGCGGTGGTCAACGGGCCGGCGGTCAAACCGCTGCCGAAGTACACCGTCACCCAGGCCGGCGACAAGCTGAACCTCGGGCCGCTGCAGAGCTGAGCCTGATCGGGCGCGTTCAGTCCCGGCGGTCGGTGCGGCCGCGTCGGGTGACCGCCGCGACCGCGCCGGCCAGGCCGCCGAGGCCGAGCACGATGAAGGTGACCGGGATGACGATCCGGCCGTTCACCGCCTGGTCGTTGAGCGCCGCGACCAGGTAGACCACCGCGATCGTGCTGAACAGCGCCCCCGCGATCAGCGAGAACAGGTCGAGCCGGTGCTTCCTCACTGCTGGACCACCTTGATGTTGCCGATCCCGACCGCGAGTTCGAGATCGAATGTGCCCTTGGACGGATGGCCGCTGCCGGGTGGCAGCAGGTAGGTGTGGCGGCCGGTGCCGTCGTTGCGGTCACCGGGGGCGGAGACGTCGCCGAGGCCCACCCGGGCCACCAGGTTCACCGTCACGTCCGGCGGCAGGATGACGGTCAGCTCGCCGGCGCCGAGTTCGACCTTGCTGGTGAGGGTGGTCCCGGCCGGGTCGAGCCCGCTCAGGTCCAGCCGGAGCTGGCCGGCCCCCAGGGAGTACCGGGGCTGGAGGTCGGCCGAGGCGATGACGGTGAAGTCGCGCTGGCCGACGGCGTTGCGCATGGAGTCCGGGGAGTGTCCGACGAAGACCAGCGCCAGGGTGAGCATCAGGCCCGTCACCGCGAGCTTGCGGGCCCGGCCGAACTTCGAGCCGATCAGCAGCGTCAGGCCGATCACCAGCAGCGCGGTGGCCAGCACGGTCGCACTCAGCACGGTGACGCTGGTGTGGCCGGCCGAGACGGACCAGACCGCGGCACCCGCGCCGATCGCCAGCAGCAGGCCGAAGAAGCCGAGCGCGGACCGCTCCCGGGGGTGCCGGGCGGCGGCGGGCCGGGGCCGGCAGGCCGGGCCGTCCTTGCGCAGCGGGTCGCCCGCGGGCAGGTCGACGCGCTGCCACCAGGGCTGGGCCGGGCCGCCCGCCGGCGGCACCGGGGTGCCGAACGGCGGGGTGGGGCCGGCGCCGTACGGGTTGCGCTCGGGGTGGCGCGGGTCCCACAGGTAGCCGGTCGGGCCGGGGGCCGGGGAGTCGGCGGGCACCGTTCCGGCGGCGCGCTCGGCCGCGTGCCGGGCGCGGGCGGCCTCGTCGTCCTCCGCCCCGGACCACGGGGACGGGCCGTACTGCTCCCCGTCGGGGTGGTGGCGGTCGTACGGGCCGCCGGGGCGGCGTCGGCGCGCCCGGCCGCGGCGGCGGTCCGGGTCGTAGCGCACCGCCAGGAAGACCAGTCCGGCGAGCAGCAGCAGCGGGAACAGCTGGTCGTCCTGGCCCATCGAGGAGAAGAACACCCCGGTACCGATCACGGCCAGCAGCACCGCGCCGACCGACTGGCCGTCCACCCGGCCGGTGAGCACCCGCTGGAGTTCGGTGCGCCCGTGCCGGGTGCCGCCCCGGCCGTCCGGCACCGGCTCGGTGGGGACGATCAGCCAGGCCAGGCCGTACAGGAACAGCCCGAGGCCGCCGGAGAGGCAGAGCACCACGGTGACCACCCGGAAGACCACCGGGTCGATGTCCAGGTGCCGCCCGAGGCCGCCGCAGACGCCGGCCACCACGCGATGGTGCTCGGTCCTGGTCAGCGGGGGGCGTTCCGGTTCCGGCGGGGCGGCGGGCCCGGTCTCCTGGATGCGGTGGTCGTCGGTCATGGGCACCATCCTCCCGGCTGCCCCGGCCCGGCCCAACCGGTGCGAGCCCTGCCCGGACCCTGACTTGTCCCTGAGAAGGGGTCAGGGACACACCCTGATGCGTCCGCGTGCGCGGGCGTGGAACCATCGGTGGCGTGGCAGCACCCGGTTCCGACCCCCGACCCCTCGCCCCCGACGCCGTGCCGACGGGCGGCACCGACCCGACCGCGCCCGACGGCGGGCGGCCGCCGTACCGCCGGCTCTACCGCAGCCCGCAGGGGCGGATGCTCGGCGGCGTCGCGCAGGGGCTCGCGGTGCACCTCGGGCTCCCGGTGCGGTGGGTGCGGCTCGCGTTCGTGCTGCTGTTCTTCGCGCAGGGGATCGGCACCCTGCTGTACGCGGCGTTCTGGTTCGTGGTGCCGATCGGCATCGGCGAGCCCGCGCAGCGCGGCGCCGCCCACTGGGTGTACGTCAACGGCGTCTTCGTCCCGACCGGGTCGGGGCAGCAGCCGGGCGGCGCGCTGAGCAAGGGCCGCGGCGGCTGGCTCGGCCGGCTGCGCGAACTGCTCCAGCACGCCCTCCAGGGCGAGCCGGCCGCGGCCCCCGCGGAGGGGGAGGACAGCGCGGCCGGCAAGACCGGGCAGGGCGGCCTCGGCCAGCTCGCCGCCCTGGTGATGATGGTGATCGGCATCACCGCCCTGCTCAACGCGCTCGGCCTGCAGACCGCCAAGCCGTACACCTGGCCGCTGCTGGCGATCGGCGTCGGCGTCGCGCTGGTCTGGCGGCAGGCCGACGACTCGCGCTGGCAGCGCTGGTTCGGCCTGGAGGAGGGCGACAAGCGGCGCGGCGCCTACACCCGGGTCGGCGCCGGCGTGCTGCTCGTGGTGGCCGGCACCATCGCCTTCCTCGCCATGCAGGGCAGCGGCTCGACGCTCGGCTCGGTGGTCGAGGCCTCGCTCGCGGTGCTCGCCGGGGTGCTGGTGCTGCTCGGCCCGTACGGGCTGCGCCTGTGGCAGGACCTCGGTGCCGAGCGCACCGCCCGCATCCGCGCCCAGGAGCGGGCCGAGATCGCCGCGCACGTCCACGACTCGGTGCTGCACACCCTGACCCTGATCCAGCGCCGGGCCGAGGACCCCAAGGAGGTGCTGCGGCTGGCCCGTGCCCAGGAGCGCGAGCTGCGGCTGTGGCTGTACCGCCCGGAGGCCGCCGCCGAGGCCGCTCCCGACACCATGGCGGAGAGCCTGCGCGCCGTCGTCGCCGAGGTCGAGGACCGGCACGGCGTCCCGGTCGAGGTCGTGATCGTCGGCGACTGCCCGATGGACGACCGGATCGCGGCCCAGATGCAGGCCGCGAGGGAGGCGACCGTCAACGCGGCCAAGTACGGTGGCGGGGGACCGGTCCAGGTCTACGCCGAGGTGGAGGGGAAGACGGTGTCGGTGTTCGTCCGCGACCACGGTCCCGGCTTCGACCCCGACACGGTGCCCGAGGACCGGATGGGCGTACGGGAGTCGATCATCGGCCGCATGAAGCGCAACGGCGGCACCGCACGGGTGCGGCCCGCGCCGGACGGCGGGACCGAGGTCGAGCTGGAGATGGAGAGAACGAATGACTGAGGCAGCGCCGGAGCGCACCGCGAGAGTCGTCCTGGTGGACGACCACCGGATGTTCCGCACCGGGGTCCGGGCCGAGATCGGCCGCACCGAGGCGACCGGCATCGACGTGGTCGGCGAGGCCGACGACGTCGAGTCGGCGGTGCGGGTCGTCGCCGAGACCCGGCCGGACGTGGTGCTGCTCGACGTCCACCTGCCCGGCGGCGGCGGTGTCGAGGTGCTGCGCCGCTCGGCCGGGCTGATGGGAGAGCAGGGCGGGGTCAAGTTCCTCGCCCTGTCGGTGTCGGACGCCGCCGACGACGTGATCGGCGTCATCCGCGGCGGCGCGCGCGGCTACGTCACCAAGACCATCACCGGCACCGACCTGGTCAACGCGATCTTCCGGATCGCCGACGGCGACGCGGTGTTCTCGCCCCGGCTGGCCGGCTTCGTCCTGGACGCCTTCGCCGCCACCGACACCCCGCCGGTCGACGAGGACCTGGACCGCCTCACCCAGCGCGAGCGCGAGGTGCTCCGCCTGATCGCGCGCGGCTACGCGTACAAGGAGATCGCCAAGCAGCTCTTCATCTCGGTGAAGACGGTCGAGAGCCACGTCTCCGCCGTCCTGCGCAAGCTCCAGCTGAGCAACCGGCACGAACTGACCCGCTGGGCCACCGCCCGCCGGCTGGTCTGAGCCCCGGCCCGGGCGGCCGAGCCCATGTGCTGCTGAGCCCCGGTCGCGAGCCCGTCCGGTCCGGTTCTCTCCGGGCCGGGCGGGCTTGTCGGTGGGTGGCCATAGACTCGGAGTGCCATGAGTAGCCTCTTTGACGACCTCCCGCTCCCCGGTTTCGAGGCACCCGCCGCCGGGTCGAAGCAGCCCGCCGTGCCCCTCGACGAGGAGCCCCCGCCGTACGAGGACGACGCCCCGTACGAGGCCTACGAGGAGGCCATCCCGGAGGGGCTGTTCCAGACCGACCACGCCGCCGAGACCGCGCGGGACGCCTGGTACCGCAACGGCGCCGCCCGCACGGTGGTGGATCCGGCACAGCTGCTGGAGGGCATGAACGACCCGCAGCGCGAGGCGGTGCTGCACGCGGGCTCGCCGCTGCTCATCGTGGCCGGCGCCGGCTCCGGCAAGACCCGGGTGCTGACCCACCGGATCGCCCACCTGCTGGGCGCCCGCGGCGTGCAGCCGGGCGAGATCCTGGCGATCACCTTCACCAACAAGGCCGCCGGCGAGATGCGCGAGCGCGTCGAGGCGCTGGTCGGCCCGCGGGCCCGGGCGATGTGGGTGTCGACCTTCCACAGCGCGTGCGTGCGGATCCTGCGCCGCGAGTCCAAGGTGCTGGGCTTCACCTCCAGCTTCTCGATCTACGACTCGGCCGACTCGCAGCGGCTGATGTCGCTGGTCTGCCGCGACCTCGACCTGGACCCGAAGCAGTTCCCGCCGAAGTCCTTCACCGCGAAGATCAGCAACCTGAAGAACGAGCTGATCGACGAGGAGACCTTCGCCGACCAGGCCGCCAACCCGATGGAGAAGAAGCTCTCCGAGGCGTACACGCTCTACCAGCGGCGCCTGCGCGAGGCCAACGCGCTGGACTTCGACGACATCATCATGACGACGGTGAACCTGCTCCAGGCCTTCCCCGACGTCGCGGAGCACTACCGGCGCCGGTTCCGGCACATCCTGGTCGACGAGTACCAGGACACCAACCACGCCCAGTACATGCTCGTCCGCGAGCTGAGCGGCGGATCCGTCGCGGCCGCGCCGAAGCGCACCGTGGACGGGGAGTTCGTGAACCCGGCCGCCGGGCGCCTGTCCGAGGTGCCGCCGGCCGAGCTGTGCGTCGTCGGTGACGCGGACCAGTCGATCTACGCCTTCCGCGGCGCGACGATCCGCAACATCCTCCAGTTCGAGGAGGACTACCCGAACGCGACCACGATCCTGCTGGAGCAGAACTACCGTTCCACGCAGACCATCCTGAGCGCCGCCAACGCCGTCATCGAGCGCAACGCCAACCGGCGCGAGAAGAAGCTCTGGACGGCCGGCGAGCACGGCGAGAAGGTCGTCGGCTACGTCGCGGACGACGAGCACGGCGAGGCCCAGTTCATCGCCGACGAGATCGACCGGCTCACCGACGCGGGCGACGCCAAGCCCGGCGACGTCGCGATCTTCTACCGGACGAACGCCCAGTCCCGCGTGTTCGAGGAGGTGTTCATCCGGGTCGGCCTGCCGTACAAGGTGGTCGGCGGGGTGCGCTTCTACGAGCGCAAGGAGGTCCGGGACGTCCTGGCGTACCTGCGGGTGCTCTCCAACCCGGAGGACACCGTGCCGCTGCGCCGGATCCTCAACGTGCCCAAGCGCGGCATCGGCGAACGGGCCGAGGCGATGGTCGACGCGCTGGCCGCACGGGAGCGGATCTCCTTCGCCCAGGCGCTGCTGCGCGTCGACGAGGCGTACGGGATGGCCGCGCGCTCGGCCAACGCGGTGAAGAAGTTCAACGTCCTGATGGCCGGGCTGCGGCAGGTCGTCGAATCGGGCGCGGGCCCGGCCGCGGTGCTGGAGGCCGTCCTGGAGGAGACCGGCTACCTGGCCGAACTCCAGGCCTCCACCGACCCGCAGGACGAGACCCGGGTGGAGAACCTCCAGGAACTCGCCTCCGTCGCCCTGGAGTACGAGCAGGACCCGGGCGAGCGGCCCGACGCCGACGAGGAGGGCACCCCGCCGGTCGGCTCGCTCCCCGACTTCCTGGAACGGGTCGCGCTCGTCGCCGACTCCGACCAGATCCCGGACGACGAGGAGGGCCGGGGCGTCATCACGATGATGACCCTGCACACCGCCAAGGGCCTGGAGTTCCCGGTGGTCTTCCTGACCGGCATGGAGGACGGGATCTTCCCGCACATGCGGGCGCTCAACCAGGTCAAGGAACTGGAGGAGGAGCGGCGGCTCGCCTACGTGGGGCTCACCCGGGCGCGGCAGCGGCTCTACCTGACCCGCTCGGTGCTGCGCAGCGCCTGGGGGCAGCCCGCGTACAACCCGGCCTCGCGGTTCCTGGAGGAGATCCCGGAGGACCTGGTGGAGTGGAAGCGGAGGGGGGCGGCGCAGGCGCCGGCCGCGCGCGGCTTCTCCTCGGGGTCGTCCTGGGGCAAGTCCTCGTCGGGGGGCGGCGGTTCGCGCTCCTCGTCGGGTTCTTCGGGCTCGTCGGCCTCGTCGAAGCCGAAGGCGGGCTGGGGGCAGTCGGCGCGACGCGGCGGCCAGGCCGTCGAACGGGACGCCGTCTCGCTCGCGGTCGGGGACCGGGTCACCCACGACACCTTCGGGCTGGGCACGGTGGTGGGCGTCACCGGCGTCGGCGACCGGGCGCAGGCCACGGTCGACTTCGGCTCGGAGGGCCGCAAGCAGCTGCTGCTGCGCTACGCGCCGGTGGAGAAGCTCTAGCTTTCCCTAGCGGGGGTCGAGCCCGTTCGAGAGGAACCACGGCAGCGGGTCGACCGGCCCGCTGCCGGCCGGGCGGATCTCGAAGTGCAGGTGCGGCCCGGTGCTGTTGCCGCTGCTGCCGACGAAGGCGATGACGTCGCCCTGCTTCACCGGCCCCTTGCGGACCTTGTACGCCCGCAGGTGGCAGTACCAGGCCTCGGTGCCGTCGGGCATCTTCAGCACCGTCATGTAGCCGTACGACGGGTTCCACTGGGTGCGGATCGTGCCGTCGGTGACGGCCATCACCTCGGAACCGCCGTCCACCGGGAAGTCGATGCCGGTGTGGCGGTTGGCCCAGTGGGTGCCGGCCTCGCCGAACAGCTCGCCGAGGCCGTGCCGGGCGACCGGCATGACCACCTTGGGCTTGACGGGCTCGGCGCTCGGCTGCGCGCCCGGGGTGCCCTGGGCGCCCGGGGTGCCCTGGGCGCCCGGGGTGCCCTGGGCGTCGGCGGGCTGGGCGCCGGCCAGCGGCTGGCGGGCGTCGCCGCGGGAGGCCTGGGCCGGGTCGCCGGCCGCGACCGCCTGCCGGGCGGCCGTCTTGGCGGCCTCGGCGCCGCCGTCGGCCGGGTTGTCCGGGCTGTTCGGGTTGTTCGGGTTGCCTTGGGCGTCCGGGGCGTCGACCGCCGTCCGTGCCGTCCGGCCGGCCGCCTGGGCGTGCTGATCGGCCTCGCCCCGCACGGTGACGGCCGCCGCGGCGGCGACCCCGAGCGCGGCCACCGACGGCAGCGCGACCCGCAGCAGTGCGGTTCTGGTGGCGGCCTTGGCGGCGCCGCGGCGCTGGGTGCGGGACTGCTCGCGGGCGGCGAGGCGCAGCTCCGCACGGGTCGGGCGGGCGGCTGCGTCGGGAGCCATCGGGGGCTGCCTCCTCGGTGGGCCTGGGGCGCGTCGTCGGGCAGGGGGAGCGGCGGGGAAAGCGGCAGGGAAAAGCGGTACGGGGGAAGCGGGGAGAAATCAGCCGAGACTGTAGCCGCAAGGCCGACGCCCCGGAAAAACCTCCGGTTGTCAAGAGGTCGGCCGGGGGTCTGTGCGGTGGCCGGGTGGACGGGCGTACCCACTGGTAGCAAGGCCGGGGGCTGTGACTTTGCCCTCCTCTTGGGAGGTGGCGCGGCCAACCGGGCCGGGTGGCGCTAACCTCCCCTCAGGTTGGTTATTGGCCGTTAACCGCACCCGTGGCCCGCGAGGTCCGGTCGGATGGTGGACGACGAGGTCCAGGAGGCAGTCATGAGTGTGTCGGGGCCGATCCGTGTGGTGGTCGCCAAGCCGGGGCTCGACGGTCACGACCGTGGCGCCAAGGTCATTGCGCGTGCCCTGCGCGACGCCGGTATGGAGGTCATCTACACCGGGCTGCACCAGACGCCCGAGCAGGTCGTCGACACCGCGATCCAGGAGGACGCGGACGGCATCGGGCTGTCGATCCTCTCCGGTGCCCACATGACGCTGTGCGCACGGGTGTTGGAGCTGTTGAAGGAACGCGACGCGGCGGACATCAAGGTCTTCTGCGGCGGGATCATCCCGGACGACGACATCGCCGAGCTCAAGGCGATGGGCGTCGCGGACATCTTCACCCCGGGCACGTCCACCCGGGACGTCGTGGCCTGGGTCGCGGCCAACCTGCGGGCGGCCGGCTGAGGTTGACGGTGCGGGACGGGCCGGCCCCAGGCTTCGGCGGGGCCGGCCCGTTCCGTCGTTCCGTCGTTCCGTCGTTCTGCCGCCTCGGGAGCGGGCGCCAGGTGCCAGGCGTCGGACGTCAGGCGTCGAGTTCGGCGAGCATCGCGGCCCGGAAGCGCAGCGTCCCGGCCAGCCGGGCGAAGGTCTCCGACCAGGCGGAGTCGGGCGCGGCCCCGGCGGCCAGCTCCTCCACGGCGGCCGCCGTCTCCGGGGCGAGCGCGCGTTCCGTCATCCCGAGCACCCCGCTGTGGCTCCACGGGTACGCGCCGGAGCCGGCGGCGCGGGCCAGGGCCGTCACCACGGCGGTGGACAGCGGCGGCGTCCACGGCGTGCCGCAGGCGCCGAGCAGTTGGAAGGCCTCGCCCAGGCCGTGCACCTCGATGAACGCGGCCGTCCAGGCGGCCCGCTCCTCGGGTGGGAGGACGGCGAGCAGCTTGGCGGGGGCGCCGGTGACGCGGGGGGCGCGGGCCCGTCCGGCGCCGCGGGCGGGCGGTGCGGGCGCCGGGCCGAGCAGCGCCCGGGCCCAGTCGGCGTCGTGCTGGCGGACGGCGGCGCGCGCCCAGGCCTCGCGCAGGTCGTCGGCCCAGCTGCTGCTGGTCTCGTCGATGCTGTCGCCGACCCGCAGGGCGAGCAGCTGCTCGGGTGTCAGGCCGGTGCTCTCGGGCCAGAGTCGCAGCGGTGCGGCGGCGATCACTTCGCCGAACCACCAGGCCCGTTCGCCGCGTCCGGTGGGGGACTTGGGCGGTATGCCGTCGCGCTGCATGGCCGCGTCGCACTCGGCGGGCGGGGTGACCAGTAGGTGCGTCCCGGCCGCGGCGAGGCGGACGGCGGTCCTCGCCCGCTCGGCCATCCGCCGGGCGAGGGCCGAGCCGGGCAGGGTGGAGAGCAGTTCGGCGGCGGTGGCGCGGACGTTCTTGCTGCGGTCGCCGAGGGCGGCCTCCAGGAAGGGTTCGTCGGCGGCGGAGAGGCCGTCCTGGAGGGCGTCCAGGAAGAGCAGACGGTCCTCGGCGCGCTCGGTGGACCAGGTGCCGCTCAGCAGCTCCAGGCCGGCGGCCGGATCGCGGCGGCGCAGCAGGGTGAGGTGGGTGACCCGCTCGGCGAACAGGCCCTCGTGCCACAGCTGGTGGTCGACGGGCCCGCCGGGCTGCTCGGCCGGGTCGGGGGCGGCTGTGCGCAGCACGAAGCGCCAGTCGGGGTTCTGTTCGGCCAGCCAGCGGCCCAGTGGTCCGGTCAGCGCGACGGCGTCGGAGCGCAGTTCGCTGCGGGCGCGGGCGGCGTCGAGCAGGCCGGGTATCAGCGCGCCGGGCGGGCGCAGGCCCCGGGCGCGGGCGGTGGCGAGCCACTGCGGGAGCAGTTCGGCGAGGTTGGCCAGGGTGGCGCCGCCGCTGCCGCCGGACCGGCCGGCCAGCAGGACGGTGAGCCGGCGGGCGGCCGCCGCGGGCAGCTCGGGGCGCCGGTCCTCGGGCGCGGGCGGGCCGGGTGGTCCGGCGGCGGGGACGGGCAGGGCGCCGGCCCGGCGGCGGACGGTGGCGAGGGCGGCCAGCTCCAGCAGCGCGGTGGCCGGGTCGGCCTGGTCGACGGTGTCGGCGAGCGGCAGGGTGGTGGCCGGGAGCGGGCGGCGGTCGGTGCCGAGCAGGGCGGTGGTGTGCAGGGTCTCCCACGGGTCCTGGGTGATCGTCATCTTCGGTGCTCCTGATGTGTTCTGGACGCTAGACGGTGGTGAGGCCGATCGGGCGGTCGTGGCCGGCCCAGGCCGTGACCGGGGCGAAGCCCTGGTGGCCGTACTCGCCGAAGACCGTCAGCGGGCGGCCGGTGGAGACCGCGGCCAGCCGCCACAGGGCCGCCTCCGGGAGGGCCGAGGTGCGGACGGGCAGGGTGTGGTGGCCGTCCGTCAGGTACCAGCCGTCCGGGGTGCGGACGGGCACGGCGCCGGTGAGGACGGTCGGCCAGCTGTCCAGCCACGGGTCGTCGGCGACGGCGGTGCCGTAGCCGGCGACCGCCTCGGCGACGGTGAGGCCGTCGGGCGGGCCGGCCGGGCCGGGCTCGGGGGCGCCGTAGCGGGTGCCGAGGGCGGCGCGCAGCGGGCGGGCGCCGGGGTGGAAGGCGAGGTCGGCCTCCAGCAGGTGGCCGGTGGGCAGGGCGAGGTCGGGGGCCTGGCCGGGGCGGCCGAAGGCGAGCAGCAGGGCGGGGCGGCCGGTTTTGGCGCCGCGCAGCCAGACCCGGCGGGTGGTGAGCCGTTCGTCGGCGGAGTCGCGGCTGCCGAGCACCTGCCAGCGGTCGCGCACGGTGGGGCCGGCCAGGATCTCGGTGGTGTCGGTGGGGTAGCCGACCCGGGTGCGGACGGTGGCGGCCAGTTCGGCCGGCAGTTCGTCGACGCGGGTGGCGGCGGTGGCGAGCAGGTGCAGCATCGCGTACTCCTCCAGGAGCCGGTCCTGCGGGGCGGCGTCGAGTTCGCGGACCCGGGTGGCCAGGCCGGGGGCCTGGGCGTCGACCATTCGGGCGGCGACCTCCTCCCAGGGCCCGGCGGTGGACTGGTCGGCCAGGCCGTGCCGGATCCGGTCGGCCAGGCGCAGCCGCAGCTCGGCCGCGCCGGCCGCCACCCGGGCACCGCGCCGCTCGGCCCGGCGGCGGGCGGCGGCCGGGTCGGCGGGGGGCGCGGCGCGCTTCTCGGCGCGCTCCTCGCGGGAGGTGAGCCAGTCGGCCGCCCATGCGGCGGGTTCGGCGGCCGGGACGGCCTCCGGGGCGCCGCTCCACAGCAGGAGGAGCCCGAGCGCGTGCTTGCACGGGAACTTCCGGCTGGGGCAGCTGCACTGGTAGGCGGGCGTGGCGAGTTCGATCACGGTGCGGTACGGCGTGCTGCCGCTGCCCTTGCACTCGCCCCAGAGCGCGGTGCCGTCGGTGCCCGCCCCGGACCAGGGCGCGGGCGAGGAGAGCTTGCCGGCGGCCTTCTGCGACGCGGCGTCAGGTGCCAGGGACAGGACGTGTTCGGTGCTCCAGCGTTCCTCCATGCGACCGACGGTAGGCGGCGGCACTGACATCGGCTGACCGCCCGTCGGGAGCGCCCCGGGGTTTGTCAGTGCCGGGGTGCAGGGTGGTTCCCACAGGCCGGGACGCCGGCCCCAGCTCCCCCCGATCACCCTGCCGCCGAGGGCACCCGTGTGCCCGGCGGCCGACCCGAAGGAGCCCCCGTGACCGACGTTCTGCGGCAGCATGCCGAGGACGCCTTCGCCGGTGAACTGGCCGCGCTGGCCGCGCAGGACGACCGTCCGCGCCCGGAGCGCTGGAAGCTCTCGCCGTGGGCCGTGGCGACGTACCTGCTCGGCGGCGAACTGCCCGACGGCACCCCGATCACCCCCAAGTACATCGGCCCGCGCCGGGTGGTGGAGGTCGCCGTCACGACCCTGGCGACGGACCGCGCGCTGCTGCTGCTCGGCGTGCCCGGCACCGCGAAGACCTGGGTGTCCGAGCACCTGGCCGCGGCGATCAGCGGCGACTCCACCCTGCTGGTGCAGGGCACCGCCGGCACCCCGGAGGAGGCCGTCCGGTACGGCTGGAACTACGCCCGGCTGCTCACCGACGGCCCGAGCCGGGACGCCCTGGTGCCCTCGCCGCTGATGCGGGCGATGGCGGACGGCAAGCTCGCCCGGATCGAGGAGCTGACCCGGATCCCGGCCGACGTGCAGGACAGCCTGATCACCATCCTGTCCGAGAAGACGCTGCCGGTGCCGGAGTTGGGCGGCGAGACGCAGGCGGTGCGCGGCTTCAACGTGATCGCCACCGCGAACGACCGCGACCGCGGCGTCAACGAGCTGTCCAGCGCGCTGCGCCGGCGGTTCAACACCGTCGTGCTGCCGCTGCCGGGCTCGCTGGAGGAGGAGGTCGACATCGTCACCCGCCGGGTGAACCAGCTCGGCCGCTCCCTGGAGCTGCCCGAACTGCCCGGCGGCGCCGAGGAGATCAGGCGGGTGGTCACCGTGTTCCGCGAGCTGCGGGCCGGGATCACGACGGACGGGCGGACGAAGGTCAAGAGCCCGAGCGGCACCCTCTCCACGGCGGAGGCGATCTCGGTGGTGGCCAACGGCCTCGCCCTGGCCACCCACTTCGGGGACGGCGTGCTGCGCGCCGGGGACGTGACGGCCGGCATCCTCGGCGCCGTCGTCCGGGACCCGGTGGCGGACCACGCGGTGTGGCGCGAGTACGTCGAAGGGGTGGTGCGCGAGCGCGACGGTTGGAAGGACTTCTACCGGGCCGCCCGCGAGGAGGTGCGATGACCGCGGACGTCGCGCTGCTCGGCATCCGGCACCACGGTCCGGGCTCGGCCCGGGCGGTGGCCGCCGCGCTGGAGCGGTGGCGGCCGGACGCGGTGCTGATCGAGGGCCCGCCGGAGGCCGACGGCATCGTCCACCTCGCGGCCGGGAACGGCCTGGTGCCGCCGGTCGCGCTGCTGGCCCACGCGGTGGACGACCCGGCGAGGGCCGCGTTCTGGCCGTACGCCGAGTTCTCCCCGGAATGGGTGGCGATCCGCTACGGCGTCGAGCGGGAGCTGCCGGTCCGCTTCATCGACCTGCCCGCCGGGTACGGCCTCGGACCCGCCGCCGAGGCGGGGGAGGCCGGGGAGCCGGGGGAGCCCGCCGGGCCGGTCGCCGACCCGCTGGCGCTGCTCGCCGAGGCGGCCGGGTACGACGACCCGGAGCGCTGGTGGGAGGACGTGGTCGAGCACCGCGCGCCCGGTGCGGACGGCGCGGACGACCCGGACGGGCTGGCGCCGTTCGCCGCCGTCGCGGAGGCGATGGCGGCGCTGCGCGCGGAGGGCCTCGGCGAGTCCCGGCGGGACGACCTGCGCGAGGCGTACATGCGCCAGCAGATCCGGGCCGCCCGCCGCGCCGGGCACCGCCGGATCGCTGTGGTGTGCGGGGCCTTCCACGTGCCCGCGCTGGCGGTGCTGCCGACGGTCGCGCACGACCGGGCGCTGCTCGCCGCACTGCCGCGGAAGGTGCGGACGGACATCACCTGGGTGCCGTGGACGCACCGCCGGCTCTCCCAGGCCACCGGCTACGGCGCGGGCGTGCAGTCACCGGGCTGGTACCACCACCTGTTCGGCACCGAGGGCGATCCGGTGCCGCGCTGGCTCGCCCGGGCCGCCGAACTGCTGCGCGCCGAGGACCACCCGGTCTCCTCCGCCCACGTCATCGAGGCGGTCCGGCTCGCCCGCACGCTGGCGGTGCTGCGCGGCCGCCCGCTGGCCGGGCTGACCGAGACCCTGGACGCCGTCCGCGCGGTGCTCTGCGAGGGTTCGGACGTCGCCCTGGAGCTCGTCCGGGACCGCCTGGTGGTCGGCGACGCGCTCGGCGAAGTCCCGGACGCGGCACCGGCGGTGCCGCTCCAGCGGGACCTCACCCGCTGGCAGCGCACGCTGCGGCTCAAGCCCGAGGCCGCGCCGAAGGACCTCGACCTCGACCTGCGCAAGGACACCGACGCGGCCCGCTCGCGGCTGCTGCACCGGCTGCGGCTGCTGGGCGTCGACTGGGGAGTGCCGGCCCGCTCGGCGGTCAACTCGACCGGGACGTTCCGGGAGAGCTGGCGGCTGTGCTGGCAGCCCGAGTTCGCGGTCCGGATCGCCGAGGCCGCCCAGTGGGGCACCACGGTGGAGGAGGCGGCGACCGGCAAGGCCGTCGGCACCGCCCGCGCCGCCGCCGAACTCGCCGAGCTGACCGGGCTGGTGGAGACCTGCCTGCTGGCCGGGCTGGCTGGCGCGCTGCCCGCCGTGATGCGGGTGCTCGCCGACTGCGCCGCGCTGGACACCGACGTCGCGCACCTGGCCGGGGCGCTGCCCGCGCTGGTCCGGGCGCTGCGCTACGGCGACGTGCGCGGCACCGACCACGGCGCGCTCGGCGAGGTCGCCACCGGCCTGGCCGACCGGATCTGCGTCGGGCTGCCGCCCGCCTGCGTCGGGTTGGACGCCGAGGGGGCGGCGGCGATGCGCGGCCGGCTCGACGAGGTGCACGGCGCGATCGGCCTGCTCGGCCCGGCCGCCCGTCCGGAGCCGGACGCCCCGGACGGATCAGCGGGCCCGGACGCCCCGGCAGCCTCCCTGGGCCCGGACGGTTCCGAGGCCCTGGCCGACCGCTGGGCCGCCGCCCTGCGCTCGTTGGCCCGCCGCGAGCCGGCCGGCGGCCCGGCCACCGGAGCCCCCGGCCTGCTGCGCGGGCGCGCCGTCCGGCTGCTGCTGGACGACGGGCGGCTCGACTCCGAGGAGGCCGCCGGCCGGCTGCGGCTGGTCCTGTCCACCGCCAACGCCCCGGCGGACGCGGCCGGCTGGATCGAGGGCTTCCTCACCGGCGGCGGCGCCCTGCTGCTGCACGACCCGCGCCTGCTCGCCCTGCTCGACGAGTGGCTGACCGGCGTGCCCGGCGAGGTCTTCACCGACGTCCTGCCGCTGCTGCGCCGCACCTTCGCCGGGCTGGAGGCGGGCGTCCGCAGCACCATCGGCGGCCGGGTCGCGGCCGGCCCGCTCGGCGAGGCCCCGGCGGCCCCGACCCCGGGCGGCACCCTCGACCCGGCCCGGGCCGACGCCGCCGTCCCGGTGGTGGCCCTGCTGCTCGGCGCCCGCCCCCGGATCCCTCGGCAGGCCGCCGGCCGCAACACCTGACACCCGTGAAGGAGGACCTGATGGCGACCACGACCGACGAACGGCTGCGCCGCTGGCGGCTGGTGCTCGGCGGCGAGGCCGACGGCACCGGCTGCGCCCTGCGCGGCCGGGACGCCGCGATGGACGGCGCGCTGGCCGCGCTCTACCGCGGCGCGCCCGAGGAGGGCGGCCGGGGGGCCCGCGGCGGCCGGCGCAGCGCGGGGCTGGGCGGCTCGGCCCCGCAGGTGGCGCGCTGGCTGGGCGACATCCGCGAGTACTTCCCGTCCACCGTCGTCCAGCTGATGCAGCAGGACGCGATCGCCCGGCTCGGCCTGGAGCGGCTGCTGCTGGAACCCGAGATGCTGGAGGCCGTCGAACCGGACGTGCACCTGGTCGGCACCCTGCTGTCGCTCAAGCACGCGCTGCCCGAGACCACCCGGGAGACCGCCCGGGCCGTGGTCGGCAAGGTGGTCGCCGATCTGGAGCGCCGGCTCGCCGACCGCACCAGGGCCACCCTGGGCGGCGCCCTCGACCGCAGCGCCAAGGTCAACCGGCCCCGCCACCGCGACATCGACTGGGACCGCACCATCCGGGCCAACCTGAAGAACTACCTGCCCGAGCACGGCACCGTCGTGCCCGAGCGGCTCGTCGGCTACGCCCGCGCCCAGCGCGCGGTGAAGAAGGACGTCATCCTCTGCATCGACCAGTCCGGCTCGATGGCCCCGTCGGTGGTGCACTCGGCGGTGTTCGGCGCGGTGCTCGCCTCGATGCGCACGCTGGACACCCGGCTGGTCGTCTTCGACACCTCGGTGGTCGACCTCACCGAACAGCTCACCGACCCGGTCGACGTCCTGTTCGCCACCCAGCTCGGCGGCGGCACCGACATCAACCGCGCGCTCGCCTACTGCCAGTCGAGGATCACCCGGCCGTCCGAGACCGTGGTGGTGCTGATCAGCGACCTCTACGAGGGCGGCATCCGGGACGGCATGCTCAAGCGCGTCGCCGCGATGAAGGCGGCCGGCGTCCAGTTCATCGCCCTGCTGGCGCTCTCCGACGAAGGTGCGCCTGCCTACGACCACGCCCACGCCGCCGCCCTGGCCGCCCTGGGGGCCCCGGCCTTCGCCTGCACCCCGGACGCCTTTCCGGAGATCATGGCCGCGGCGATCGAGAAGCGCCCGCTGCCGGTGCCTGACCAGGGAGTGTGAGGATTCACCCGGACGTGCGAACCGGCCGACCGGCGGACGGGGGTGCGCCGACCGCCCCCGTAGGCTGTCTGTGACGGTTCTCACCACGGACGGGCAGGCCCCGGGCGAAACAGTCCCGTCGTACGGGGATAACCTGCCAGACGGACGTGACGCGCGTGTTGATTGACGTGTGCGCCCGTGGCTGTGTGGGCCGCAAGGCCGTACCTCTGCGTACCCGCACCGCCCCGACGACCCGCAGCGAAGATCCTGCCGTGGCACGCTCGTAGAGACACAATCCGCGACCACGAACAAGGACAAACACGTGGACCTGTTCGAGTACCAGGCGAGGGACCTCTTCGCCAAGCACGGTGTGCCCGTGCTTGACGGTGATGTGATCGAGACCGCCGCAGACGCTGCCGCCATCGCGGAGCGCTTCGGCGGCCGCGCCGTCGTCAAGGCTCAGGTGAAGGTGGGTGGCCGAGGCAAGGCCGGTGGCGTGAAGCTCGCCTCCGACCCGGCTGACGCCGTCGCCAAGGCCGAGGCGATCCTCGGCATGGACATCAAGGGCCACACCGTCCACAAGGTGATGCTGGCCCAGACCGCGGACATCAAGGACGAGTACTACGTCTCGTTCCTGCTGGACCGCACCAACCGCACCTTCCTGGCGATGGCCAGCGTCGAGGGCGGCGTGGAGATCGAGGTCGTCGCCGAGGAGAACCCCGACGCGCTCGCCAAGATCCCGGTCGACGCCAACGAGGGCTGCACCCCGGAGAAGGCCGCCGAGATCGTCGCCGCGGCGAAGTTCCCGGCCGAGATCGCCGACCAGGTTGCCGACGTCCTGCAGAAGCTGTGGAAGGTCTTCATCGCCGAGGACGCGCTCCTCGTCGAGGTCAACCCGCTGATCAAGTCCGGCGAGGGCAAGATCATCGCGCTTGACGGCAAGGTCTCGCTGGACGAGAACGCCGAGTTCCGCCAGCCCGAGCACGAGGCCCTGGAGGACAAGGCCGCGGCCAACCCGCTGGAGGCCGCCGCCAAGGCCAAGGGCCTGAACTACGTCAAGCTCGACGGCCAGGTCGGCATCATCGGCAACGGCGCGGGCCTCGTGATGAGCACCCTCGACGTGGTCGCCTACGCCGGTGAGAACCACGGCGGCGTCAAGCCCGCCAACTTCCTCGACATCGGCGGCGGCGCCTCCGCCGAGGTCATGGCGAACGGCCTGGAGATCATCCTGGGCGACCCCGACGTCAAGTCGGTGTTCGTCAACGTCTTCGGCGGCATCACCGCCTGTGACGCGGTCGCCAACGGCATCGTGCAGGCCCTCGCGCTCCTGGAGAGCAAGGGCGAGAACGTCACCAAGCCGCTGGTCGTCCGTCTGGACGGCAACAACGCGGAGCTGGGTCGCAAGATCCTCGACGACGCCAACCACCCGCTGGTCCAGCGCGTGGACACCATGGACGGCGCCGCTGACCGCGCCGCCGAGCTGGCCAACAAGTAAGGAAGGGGACTTTCACACCATGGCTATCTTCCTTACCAAGGACAGCAAGGTCATCGTCCAGGGCATGACCGGCTCCGAGGGCATGAAGCACACCCGCCGCATGCTCGCCTCCGGCACCCAGATCGTCGGCGGTGTCAACCCGCGCAAGGCCGGCACCACGGTCGACGTCGACGGCACCGAGGTGCCCGTCTTCGGCGGCGTCGCCGAGGCCATGGAGAAGACCGGTGCCGATGTCACCGTCATCTTCGTGCCGCCGAAGTTCACCAAGGACGCCGTCGTCGAGGCCATCGACGCCGAGATCGGCCTGGCCGTCGTCATCACCGAGGGCGTTCCGGTGCACGACACCGCCGCCTTCTGGGCGTACGCCGGTTCGAAGGGCAACAAGACCCGGATCATCGGCCCGAACTGCCCCGGCCTGATCAGCCCCGGACAGTCGAACGCCGGCATCATCCCGGCCGACATCACCACCTCCGGCAAGATCGGTCTGGTCTCGAAGTCGGGCACCCTGACCTACCAGCTCATGTACGAGCTGCGGGACATCGGCTTCTCCTCGGCCGTGGGCATCGGCGGTGACCCGGTCATCGGCACCACCCACATCGACGCCCTCAAGGCGTTCCAGGAGGACCCGGAGACCGAGCTCATCGTCATGATCGGTGAGATCGGTGGCGACGCCGAGGAGCGTGCCGCGGCCTACATCGCCGAGCACGTCACCAAGCCGGTCGTCGGCTACGTCGCGGGCTTCACCGCCCCCGAGGGTAAGACCATGGGCCACGCCGGCGCCATCGTCTCCGGCTCCTCGGGCACCGCCCAGGCGAAGAAGGAGGCCCTCGAGGCCGCCGGTGTCAAGGTCGGCAAGACGCCGTCCGAGACCGCCCGCCTGGCGCGCGAGATCATCGCCGGCTGACGTCGGTCGACTGCGTAGCCAGGGCCTGTCCGGCGGATCTTGTCGGATCAGCGCGCGGCGTTGGGCGCCCGGCTGGGCGTGCGTCCGAGTCGTCCTCGTACTGGACGTACTTGGATGATTCGGACGTGCGTCCAGGCGGGATGCCCGGCGTCGCGCGCCCGGCAAGATCCACCGGACAGGCCCTAGCGCCCCTGCCCTTTCACGGGCAGGGGCGCTCGCGCGTTCGCGGACGCCGTCAGTACGGTGTCGGCCCGGTCGTGCACGGCAGCGGTGACCACAGCGGGCAGACCTCCGGGCCCTGCGGCGGCGGCGGGGCGCCCGCCCCCCGGGCGACCGCCGGCAGCTCCCACCGCGCGGCGGCCTGCGGCGCCGACTCCACCACGACCGCCTCCACCCCCGGCGTCGGGCTGCACCACAGGCTGCGGACGACGTTCGGCGGCCCGCCCGGCAGCGCCGGCACACCCGGCACAACAGGCGCGCCCGGCACGCCCGCGTTCGCCGTCGACAGGCACATCGCCGGCTCCGGCGGCTCCGGGGACCGGAACAGCGTCACCGGCCGGATCCCCACCAGCGTCGCCAGCGCCGCCCCGCCCACCGCCGCCGTCAGTAGCGCCGCCGCCCCCGTCCGGCTCGCCGTCCACAGCCGGTGCCGGGCCAGCAGCACCGGCACCGGCGGCCGGTGCGGCTGCGGGCAGCCCCGGACCGCCGCCCGGTGCAGCAGCCCGCTCAGGCCGTCCGCGAACCCCGGTGCCGCCGGATCCGGCCCCAGCAGCTCCGGCACCCACCGGGCCAGCGCCACCCGGGCCGCCCACACCCGCCCCTCGGCCGCCGCCAGCGTCGACTCCACCTCCACCGCGACCGCCGTCGCCGGCAGGCCCAGCCCGTCGTGCAGCACCAGCGCCCGGCGCTGCGGCCGGGACAGCCGCCGCAGTGCCTTCAGCAGCGCCCGGTCCCGGTCGGTCAGCCGGTCGTGATCGGGCAGCACCGCCTGCGACTCGTCCGCCGGCCGCACCCGGATCCGCCGGTGCGGCAGCTTCCAGGCGTGCATCCGCCGGGGCCCGCCCCGGTGCCACGGGGACAGCGCCAGCTCGCACGCCCGTACCCGCACCCACCCTTCCGGATCCCCCGTCGCGGCCACCTCCGCCCAGCCCCGGCGCGCCGCCCCGAACGCCAGCCGGACGCAGTGCGCCGCCCGGTGCCGGCAGGCGGTCAGCAGGAACACCTGCTGCACCAGCCGGGTGTGCGCCTGCTCGTACAACTCCTCGAAGCTCCCGGCCGGCCCGGCCCGCTCGTCGTCGGCCGGCGTGGCCGCGCGGGCGGGCCGCCCGGTGCCGGTGGCCGGGTCGTCGGGTCGGGCCTGCGCCGCGGGCGGGGTGTCGCGGGTGCCCGGCGGTGTCGTGGTGGCGGCGGGTGTGCTGATGCGCTCTCCCGGGGCGTTCGGGGCCGCCGGGGCGCTAGCGGCGTCGGTGGCGTCGGTGGCGTCGGTGGCGGGGGTGGCGGGGGTGGCGGGGGTGGGGGCGTGGGCGGGGGCGTGGGCGGGGTGCTCTCCTCCGGTGCCGAGGACGGGCGGGCGCGGCGGCGCGGGGTCGGGGGTACGGGGGGCGGCGGCAGGGTCCGCCTGGGCGTCGCCCGGCGCGTCGGGGCCGGGTGGTGTGGGGCCGGGTGGTGCGGGGTCGGGGCTCTTCGGGCGGGCGGTGGTGAGGGCGACGGCCTCGGCCTCGGTGGCCGCGCCGAGTTTGCGCATGGCCCGCTGGACGTAGCTGCGGGCGGTGGCCGGGGTGACGCCGAGGGCGGCGGCCGCCTGCGGGAGGTCGCGACCGGCGGCGAGGTGGGCGAGCACCTGGGCCTCGCGGGGCGTCAGTTTCCGTAGGGGGCGCGCCGCGTCCTGGTCGGGGCGGGTGGCCCGGGGTTTGCGGGGGCGGTTCTCGGGGGTGGGGGAGTCGGCGCCGGCGGGGTGTTCGGCGGTGGGTGGCGTGGTCATCAGACGCTCCGGGCCGGTGCGCCGGCGGCTTGGGGATCGGGTCTGAAAATGCGCATAAGCCAATAATCTGGGACACGGCGGCGGTTTGCCGCTTCACGGGGCATGGCGAGTCGCCTTGGCACCATGAGGCGCATGACGCAGCTGATGGGCCGTCCGATCCTGGAACTGCCGGGCGAATTGGGCGGACGCCCGTTGCCGGCCGACCTGTTGGCGGGGGTGCGGACGGCGCTGGTCGGCCTGGCGGTGGTCGGGGTGCCGGTGCTCGGGCTCTGGGTGGCGACGCCGTACGCGGACAACGGGGCGACCGGCGCCACCCGGTTGGCGGGGGCGCTGTGGTTGCTCGGGCACGGCGCGCCGGTGCTGCGGGGGGACGCGGGCGCCCCGCTGACCGTCACCCCGCTGCTGCTGGGCGTGCTGGCGGTGGCTCAGCTGTACCGGGCCGCCGCCGCGGTGGCGTCGCGGCGCGGGCCCCGGCCGCGCTGGGGCGGCCCGGCGGCGGTCTGGGCGGGCTACTGCGCGGTCGCGGTGGCGGTGGTGCTGCACTGCACGGGCGCCGGGCTGTTCCGGGCCAGGGTGCTGCCGGACGTCCTGGTGGTGGGGTTGCTGGCCGGGCTGGCGACGGCGGCGGGCGCGCGTTCGGCCCGGGCCGCCGGCCCCGACGCCCCGCCCCGCCGCCCGGCGTGGCCGCTGCTGGACCGGCTGCCCGCGCTGTTCCGACCGGCCGGCGGCGCGGCGGCGGTGCGCGGCTCGGTGCTGGCGGCCGGGGCGGGCCTGGTGGCGGCGGGCGGGGTGCTGGTGGCGGTGGCGGCGGCGCTGGACGCGGCGGTCGGGGGCGGTCGCGGGATGGCGGTGCTCGGGCGCGGGCCGGCGGCGCTGGTCGGGCTGCTGCTGCTCGGGGTGGTGCTGCTGCCGAACGCGGTGCTCTGGGGGACGGCGTACGCCCTGGGCCCGGGGTTCGCGGTGGGTTCCGGGACGGTGGTGGCGCCGGGCGGCACCGTGCTGGGCCCCGTCCCGGAGTTCCCGATGTTCGCCCTGCTGCCGGCGGAGGGCCCGGGTGGCTGGCGGCTGGCGGCACTGCTGCTGCCGGTGCTGGCGGGGGTGGTGCCGGCGGTGCTGCTGGGCCGGGCGGCGGCCGGCCCGCGCGCAGCGGCCGAGGCCGAGGCCGGGTCCGGGACCGGCGACGGCGACGGGGGCGGCGACGGACCGTGGCCGCTCGCGGTGACGGTGGTGGCGGTGCTGGCGGCGGCGCTGCTGACCGGCGTCGCGGTGGCGGCGGCGAGCTGGCTGGCGGGTGGCGCGCTGGCGGGCGGTCGGATGGCCCGGCTGGGGCCGGCGCCCTGGTGGACGGGACCGGCGGCGGCGGGCTGGTTCGCGCTGGTGGCCGTGCCGGGCGCGCTGCTGGTACGCCATCGGGCGCTGTGCCCCGCGACCGTCCCGGAGACCGACGAAGGGGTCGACGAAGGAGTCGACGGAGAGGTCGACGGGCAGGCCGCCGAGGAACTCGACGAGGAGGCCCTGCCCGCCGCCCGCGCCCGGTCGGCCGAGCGGCTGCGCCGGGGGGTGCTGCTGCTGCGGGCCCGCGGGTACGCCGCGGTGCTGCGCCTGGGTGGGCGGGCCCCCGGAAGTGACTAGGGCGTGTCCGGCAAGACCGGCCGGACAGGGTCTAGCCGGCGTTCCCGGTGAAGTCGACGTACCACTTGGGCGCGAACCGGTCGCAGTTGTCGGCGCCGACGGAGGTCAGCGAGTCCCGGACGCAGGTGACGTAGTCGTTGTAGTACATCCCGAGGCCGATCACCGAGGTCGCGACCACGACGGTCATCGCGCCGGTGAGGATTCCGGCGAGCGCGGCCGGGGTGAGCGGGTTCGGGGCGCCGGGCTGGCGGGCGCCGGGCTGGCGGGCTGCGCCGGTGACGGCGGCTGCCGGGGCGGGCTTGGGGGTCCGCAGCGCGCTGATGCCCCACACGATGCCGAGCGCGCCGACGAACAGGGCGGCCCAGTGGAAGCCGGCGAACAGGCAGACCAGCGCGAGCGGCCCGGCCAGTGCGGCGTTGCGGGCCCGGCGCTGGGCGGGGTCGGCGGGGTCGAGCTTGGGCGGCTGCGGGGCCGGTGGGGTGGGGCGGCCGTCCTCGGGCCGGCCGGGGCCCCAGGGGTGCGGCGGCGGGAGCTGCGGGTGTTCGCCGGTGCCCTGGCCGCCGGTGCCGTCCGGGCCCTCGCCGGGCCAGGGGTTGCGCGGCTGCCACGGCTGGTCCGGGGCATCCGCCGGCGGCGGCGCGAAGGGGTTGCGCTCGCCGGTGTCGTCACCGCTGCTCATGGTTCAGCCATTCCTTCTCGGTCGGGGCGGCGGTCTCCCGCCTTCCCTATGATCCCGCAGCCGTTCGCCGGTCCTCAGGCGGCCTGCCCGCTGCGCGGGTGCCGGGAGGGCCGGTGCCCGGGGCAACTCCGCTGTGCGGGCCGGAGGAGATCCCCGTCTCAACTACGCGCGTAGCGCCGCCGGGAGGGTGCGGAGGCCGTCCGACCAGCCGTTATCGTGGTGACGGTCAGCAGCTCGCAGAGGTTCCCGGGTGCCCGCGTCGCGGTGGGTTCTCCTGGTGTTCCCCCTCGCTCGACCTGCCGTTCGTAGTGGCCCCACCACCGGTGGACGTACCAGCGGGCGGCGCCCGACCTACGGAGAATCGCGCAGTGGCCGCCGCCCCCGCCCAGCTCTTCCCGCCCCGTACGCCCGGACCGGCCCGCCTGGTGGTGCTGGTCTCCGGTTCCGGCACCAATCTGCAGGCGCTGCTCGACGCCGCAGCCGATCCGGCGTACGGCGCCGAGATCCTCGCCGTGGGTGCGGACCGCGACGGCATCGCGGGCCTGGAGCGGGCCGAGAAGGCGGGCCTGCCGGTCTTCGTCCACCGGGTGAAGGACTTCGCCGACCGGGCCGACTGGGACCGCGCGCTGACCGCCGCCGTTGCCGCCCACGAGCCGGACCTGGTGGTCACGGCCGGGTTCATGAAGATCCTCGGCCCCGAGTTCATCGCGGCCTTCGCCGGGCGGATCGTCAACACCCATCCCGCACTGCTGCCCTCCTTCCCCGGCGCCCACGGCGTCACCGACGCGCTCGCGTACGGGGTGAGGGTCACCGGCTGCACCGTCCACCTGGTCGACGCCGGGGTGGACACCGGGCCGATCATCGCGCAGGGCGTCGTCGAGGTCGTCGACGCCGACCACGCCGATGGCGGCGAAGCGCTGCACGAGCGCATCAAGACTGTCGAGCGCAAGCTGCTCGTCGACGTCGTGGGCCGGCTGGCCCGCGAGGGCCACCGCATCGAGGACCGAAAGGTATGGATCCCGGCATGAGTGCCAGCTCCACCACCCCCCCTGTCTCCGAGAACATCCGTCCGATCCGTCGTGCGCTGATCAGCGTGTACGACAAGACCGGTCTGGAGGAGCTGGCCCAGGGCCTGCACGCCGCCGGGGTCGCCATCGTCTCCACCGGCTCCACCGCCGGCCGGATCGCCGCCGCCGGCGTCCCGGTGACCGAGGTCTCCGAGCTGACCGGCTTCCCGGAGTGCCTGGACGGGCGCGTGAAGACGCTGCACCCCCGCGTGCACGCCGGCGTGCTCGCCGACCTGCGGCTGGAGTCGCACCGCGCGCAGCTGGCCGAGCTGGGCGTCGAGCCCTTCGACCTGGTCGTGGTGAACCTCTACCCGTTCAAGGCCACCGTCGCCTCGGGCGCCACCCCGGACGAGTGCGTCGAGCAGATCGACATCGGCGGCCCGAGCATGGTCCGCGCCGCCGCCAAGAACCACCCGTCGGTGGCCGTGGTGGTCGACCCGGCCCGTTACGTCGACGTGCTGCGGGCCGCCCAGGAGGGCGGCTTCGACCTGGCCACCCGCAAGCGCCTGGCCGGTGCGGCGTTCGCGCACACCGCCGCGTACGACGTCGCGGTCGCCTCCTGGTTCGAGGCCGGCTACGCGCCGAGCGACGAGCGGTTCCCGGAGTTCCTGGGCGCCACCTGGGAGCGGCAGAACGTGCTGCGCTACGGCGAGAACCCGCACCAGGGCGCCGCGCTGTACAGCGACGGCAGCGGCGGCCTGGCCGGCGCGGAGCAGCTGCACGGCAAGGAGATGTCGTACAACAACTACGTCGACACCGACGCCGCCCGCCGCGCCGCGTACGACCACGCCGAGCCGGCCGTCGCGATCATCAAGCACGCCAACCCGTGCGGCATCGCGACCGGCGCGGACGTCGCCGAGGCGCACCGCAAGGCGCACGAGTGCGACCCGGTCTCGGCGTACGGCGGCGTGATCGCGGTCAACCGCCCGGTCACCGTCGAGCTGGCCGAGCAGATCGCCCCGATCTTCACCGAGGTCGTGGTGGCCCCCGGTTACGAGGACGGCGCCGTCGAGGTGCTGGCCCGGAAGAAGAACCTGCGGGTGCTGCTGGCCCCCGAGGCGCCGGCCAACCGCCAGGAGCTGCGCCCGGTCTCCGGCGGCGTGCTGCTCCAGGACGCCGACCGGGTGCAGGCCGAGGGCGACGACCCGGCGAACTGGCGGCTGGCCACCGGTGAGGCGCTGTCCGAGGCCGAGCTGGCCGAGCTGGCCTTCGCCTGGCGGGCCTGTCGGGCCGTCAAGTCCAACGCGATCCTGCTGGCCAAGGACGGCGCCTCGGTGGGCGTCGGCATGGGCCAGGTCAACCGGGTCGACTCCTGCAAGCTCGCGGTCGAGCGGGCCGGGGAGCGGGCCAAGGGCGCGTACGCGGCCTCGGACGCGTTCTTCCCGTTCGCGGACGGCCCTGCCATCCTGATCGCGGCCGGCGTCAAGGCGATCGTCCAGCCGGGCGGTTCGATCCGGGACGAGGAGGTCGTCGCGGCGGCCGCCGAGGCCGGGGTGACGATGTACTTCACCGGTGCGCGGCACTTCTTCCACTGATCGCGTTCCACCGCTCGCCCGGCGCACCGCCCGGGTGACGGCATGACAGAGCGGCCCGGCTCCTCCGGAAGGGGAGCCGGGCCGCTCGTCGTCCGATCGGCTCGGACCGGGCCGGTCAGTGGTGCGGCCGGTCAGTAGCGCGGCCGGGCGAACCAGGCGACGCCGTCCTTGACGCTCATCCCGACGATCATCGTGATCGAGACCGCGAGCCACATCAGCGTGAAGACGATGCCGACCGGGTTGGCGTTGTTGGCGAACGAGCCGGCCAGCCCCAGCAGACCGAGCAGTGCGCCGAACGAGCCGTACACCAGGGTGGTGATGCGGACCGCGGGCCCGCCCTTGCCGAACTTCACGCCCAGCGTGATGGAGAAGGCCGCGAACAGCGCGCACACGATGCCGACGACCACCAGCACGCCGGCCGCCGCGTTGCCGAAGCCGTTGAACGGGTCGCTCCCGTCGATCTGCTGGGCCCGGTTGGTGACCTCCTTGGCCGCCGCGGCGGCTATCAGGTAGATGCCGCCACCGATGATCTGCACGGCGCCGATGATGAACAGCAGCACCCGGGTGGTGACCACCAGGCCCGGCATGTTCTGCGGGACGGCCGGCGGGTAGCCGTAGCCCGGTCCGCCGTAGCCCGGCGCGGGCGGCGGGTAGCCGTACCCGGCCGGCGGGGCCTGCTGGGGGTAGCCGTAGCCGGGAGCCTGCGGCGGCTGGCCGTACGGGTTGTTCGGGTTGTTCGGGTCGGGCGGGTAACTCATCGATGCCTCCGGGCAGTTGCGGGGACGTGGGGACGGGACGGAGGGCCCGGTTCCGGTTGGCGAGTCGGGTCGCCGGTGGAACGGGACGCTAACGGAGGGGAGTGACAGCCCGGAGCGGATCCGGGCGCGGCCGGCTCAGGCGCGCGGTGAGAGCGCTGAGAGCGGTGAGAGCAGTGCGAGCGGAGTCGTCGACGGGCCCGCTGCGGGCAGGACGGCGCCGCAGTGGTCGGGCGGCTCGGTCTGAAGTGGTCGGCTCACGTGCTCTTTCCCCCGGGTACGCCCCCGCCGGGTGTCCGTCGGCCCGTCACCGGGCCGGGTCGCGGCAGGGAATGCCCGCATATCGTCAACCGGACGGCGGGGCCGTGTCCAGCCGGTTCCGCGCGCCGGACCGAGACTGTGGCGCAACCGCAACGTGGTCCGGGCCTTCCGTACCCGTCCGACCGGAGGGCGGGAGGACGAGGGGGCCGGCGGGAGGTCGGCGGGGGCCGACGGGGGCCGGCGGGAGGACGACGGGAGTTCGAAGACGGGCCCTGGTACGGCGGCTTGCCGCGATCCGGGAGAATGGGGTCATGACTGCCCAGATTCTCGATGGCAAGGCCACCGCCGCCGCGATCAAGTCCGAACTCGCCGCCCGCGTGGCGGTCCTCAAGGCGAAGGGCGTCACGCCCGGCCTCGGCACCGTCCTGGTCGGCGACGACCCGGGCAGCCGCTGGTACGTCAACGGCAAGCACAAGGACTGCGCCGAGGTCGGCATCGCCTCGATCCAGCGCGAGCTGCCCGCGACCGCCACCCAGGAGGACGTCGAGAACGTCGTCCGCGAGCTCAACGCCGACCCCTCCTGCACCGGCTACATCGTCCAGCTGCCGCTGCCCAAGGGCCTGGACCAGAACCCGGTCCTGGAGCTGATGGACCCGGACAAGGACGCCGACGGCCTGCACCCGACCTCGCTCGGCCGGCTCGCCCTGGGCATCGAGGGGCCGCTGCCGTGCACCCCGCTGGGCATCGTCGAGCTGCTGCGCCGGCACGACGTCGAGATCAACGGCGCCGAGGTGGTCGTGGTCGGCCGCGGCGTCACCGTCGGCCGCTCGATCGGCCTGCTGCTGACCCGCCGCAGCGAGAACGCCACCGTGACCCTGTGCCACACCGGCACCCGGGACCTCGGCTACCACCTGCGCAAGGCCGACATCATCGTGGCCGCCGCGGGCGTGCCGCACCTGGTCAAGCCGGAGGACGTCAAGCCGGGCGCGGCGGTGCTGGACGTGGGCGTCAGCCGCAGCGAGGGCAAGATCGTCGGCGACGTGCACCCGGGCGTGGCCGAGGTGGCCGCCTGGATCTCCCCGAACCCCGGCGGCGTGGGCCCGATGACCCGCGCGATGCTGCTCAACAACATCGTCGTGGCGGCCGAGCGCCGCGCCGGCGTCTGACCCCGCGACCGACACCACCACGAGGGACGGCGAGCATGACGGAACCGCGACCGGCGCGGACCCCGCGCAGGCCTGTCAAGACCACCGGCACCCTGCCGCCCGAGGGCGCGGCCGCAGCCCTCGGACGCGACCACACCCTGCCGGTCCGGCAGTGGCCGATAACGCTGGTCCTGCTGGTGGTCGGGGCCGGCCTCGCGGTCACCTGGTTCGCCGACTTCAAGGACGGCTTCAAGTACGGGCTGCTGATCCTCGGCTGCGGGGTGCTGCTCGGGGCCGTCCTGCGGCTGGTGCTGCCCGAGGTCGGGATGCTGGCGGTGCGCAGCCGCTTCACCGACGTGATCGTGCTGACCTTCCTGGGAGCGTCGATCGTGCTGCTGACCCTGGTGGCGCAGCCGAACCCGTGGCTGGAGATCCCGTTGCTCGACAACATCGGCAAGTTGATCGGCCGGCCCAAGCACTGACGCCGGGGTGACCGCGACGGCCCCCGCCCTGCGAGCCAGGGCGGGGGCCGCCGTCCGTTGTGACGCATCAGCCAGGCCCGCACCCGCGGCGTACGCTTCCCTTTGCGATAACCTGACGCCGGTCTCTCGATGTCGAGAGACCATCCTCGGCTCCAGCGCGCCGGTGTGCCTGGGGCACCTGGCGATCTGCTGGAGAAGGTAGAAATGACCCGCACCCCCGTCAACGTCACCATCACCGGAGCGGCCGGCCAGATCGGCTACGCGCTGCTCTTCCGCATCGCCTCGGGCCACCTGCTCGGTGCCGACGTCCCGGTGAACCTGCGCCTCCTGGAGATCCCGCAGGGCCTCAAGGCCGCCGAGGGCACCGCCATGGAGCTCGTCGACTGCGCGTTCCCGCTGCTGCGTGACATCACGATCACCGCCAACCCGAACGAGGCCTTCGACGGCGCCAACGTCGCGCTGCTGGTCGGCGCCCGTCCGCGCACCGCCGGCATGGAGCGCGGCGACCTGCTGCAGGCCAACGGCGGCATCTTCGGCCCGCAGGGCAAGGCCATCAACGACCACGCCGCGGACGACATCAAGGTCCTGGTCGTCGGCAACCCGGCCAACACCAACGCCCTGATCGCCCAGCGCAACGCCCCGGACGTCCCGGCCGAGCGCTTCACCGCGATGACCCGCCTGGACCACAACCGCGCGGTCGGCCAGCTCTCCGTCAAGACCGGTGCGCCCGTCTCCGACATCAAGCGCGTCACCATCTGGGGCAACCACTCCGCCACCCAGTACCCGGACATCTTCCAGGCCGAGATCGCCGGCAAGCCGGCCTTCGAGGCCATCGGCAGCGACCAGGCCTGGCTGGACGAGACCTTCATCCCGACCGTCGCCAAGCGCGGCGCGGCCATCATCGAGGCCCGTGGCGCCTCCTCGGCCGCCTCGGCCGCCAACGCCGCCATCGACCACGTGTACACCTGGGTCAACGGCACCGCCGAGGGCGACTGGACCTCCATGGGCGTCGTCTCGGACGGCTCCTACGGCGTCCCGCAGGGCCTGATCTCCTCCTTCCCGGTCACCACCAAGGCCGGCAAGTTCGAGATCGTCCAGGGCCTGGAGATCTCCGACTTCTCGCGCGCCCGCATCGACGCCTCGGTCAAGGAGCTGACCGAGGAGCGCGACGCGGTCCAGGAGCTGGGCCTCATCTGAGCCCCGCAGCACAGCTTTTCCCGACGGCCCGCCGTCTCCTTCCCGGAGGCGGCGGGCCGCCGTGTGACCGGCCGCCGCCCCTTCTTCCACTCCCCGGGCGCCGGCCGGTCCTACACTGACCCGCTGTGAACGAAACCCTCGGGGACGCTCTGCTCGTCCTCGTCTTCATCCTGCTGGGCGGGCTGTTCAACGTCGCCGAGATCTCGCTGATCTCGCTGCGCGAGGGCCAGATCCGGACGCTGGAGGCGCTCGGCACCCGGCGGTCCGCCCGGGCCGCGCACCTGGCCGCCGACCCCAACCGCTTCCTGGCCGCCGTCCAGGTCGGCGTGACCTGCATGGGCTTCCTGTCCGCCGCCTTCGGTGCGGACACCCTGGCCGGCAAGGTCGCCCCGCTGTTCGTCCGGGCCGGGCTCACCGAGGGCGTCGCCGACGCGATCGCCCTGGTCGGCCTCACCCTGGTGATCAGCTACGTCTCGCTGGTGCTCGGCGAACTCACCCCCAAGCGGATCGGCCTGCAGCGGGCCGAGTCGATCGCGGTGATCGCGGCCCCGGTGGTGGACGTGATGTCGGTGGCGCTGCGCCCGGTGATCTGGCTGCTCGGCCACTCCACCAACCTGATGGTCCGCCTGCTGGGCGGCGACCCGGCCGCCGGCCGTGGCTCGATGAGCTCCGAGGAGCTGCGCGGCCTGGTTGCCGCCAACACCGAACTCGGAAGCGACGAACGGGCGTTGATCGCGGACGTGTTCTCCGCCGGGGAGCGGCAGCTGCGCGAGGTGATGGTCCCGCGCACCGAGGTGACCTTCCTGGACGCCGAGCGCCCGCTGGCCGCCGTCCGGCACCAGGCGGACACCTCGCCGCACTCGCGCTACCCGGTGGTCGAGGGCAGCGCCGACGCCGTGGTCGGCTTCGTGCACGTCCGCGACCTGTACGGCGCGCGCGGCGAGCAGGCCGCCAAGGTCCGCGACCTGGCCCGCCCGGTGAAGCTGCTGCCCGGCACCAAGCGGGTGCTGGAGGCGATGGGCGAGATGCGCCGCGAGGGCCACCACCTGGCCATCGTGGTGGACGAGTACGGCGGCACCGCCGGGATCGTCACCCTGGAGGACCTGGTCGAGGAGGTGATCGGCGAGATCCGGGACGAGTACGACCGGCCGGAGACCGCCGCGACCCGCCGGCTGGTCGGCGGCGGCATGGAGCTGGACGGCCTGCTCAACCTCGGCGACTTCACCGAGGAGACCGGCGCCACCCTGCCCGAGGGCCCGTACGAGACGGTGGCGGGCTGCCTGGTCGCCTCGCTCGGCCGGCTGCCCCGGGAGGGCGACCAGGTGCGCGTCCCGGTCGAGGGCGGTGGCGGGGTGCTGCTGACGGTGGCCAAGTTGGAGGGTCGGCGGATCGCCCGGGTGAGGGTGAGTGCGGTCACACTGGCGGAACCTCCTGGGGCGGACGTTTCCTGAGCGCCCGGTGGAACTGGAACAATGGCCCGCATGGTCAACGCAGCGGTCACTGGTCCGGTCAAGGACCGTCCCCGGGTTCTCTCCGGCATCCAGCCCACCTCCGGCTCGTTCCACCTCGGCAACTACCTGGGCGCGGTGCGCCAGTGGGTGGACCTGCAGAAGGAGAACGACGCCTTCTACATGGTCGTCGACCTGCACGCGATCACCGTCTCGCAGGACCCGAAGGAGCTGCGCGAGAACACCCGGGTCTCCGCCGCCCAGCTGCTCGGCGCCGGCCTGGACCCGGAGCACTGCACCCTGTTCGTCCAGTCGCACGTGCCCGAGCACGCGCAGCTCGCCTGGGTGATGAACTGCCTCACCGGCTTCGGCGAGGCCTCCCGGATGACCCAGTTCAAGGACAAGTCCGTCCGGCACGGCGCGGACAGCACCACGGTCGGCCTGTTCACCTACCCGGTGCTGATGGTCGCGGACGTCCTGCTCTACCAGGCGGACGCCGTCCCGGTCGGCGAGGACCAGCGCCAGCACCTGGAGCTCACCCGCGACCTCGCCGACCGCTTCAACACCCGCTACAGCCCGACCTTCACGGTGCCGAAGCCGTACATCCTCAAGGAGACGGCGAAGATCCAGGACCTCCAGGACCCGGGCGCCAAGATGAGCAAGTCCGCCTCCTCGGACAAGGGCCTGGTCAACCTGCTGGACGAGGCGAAGGTCAGCGCCAAGAAGTTCAAGAGCGCCGTCACCGACACCGGCACCGTCGTCTCCTACGACGAGGACGGGAAGCCCGGCGTCTCCAACCTGCTGCGCATCCACTCCGCGCTCAGCGGCCAGTCGATCGACCAGCTGGTCGCGCACTTCGAGGGCAAGATGTACGGCGCCCTGAAGACCGAGTTGGCCGAGCTGTTCACCGAGTGGGTCACCCCCTTCCAGGAGCGCACCCGCACGTTCCTGGACGACCCGGCCGAGCTGGACAGGGTGCTGGCGATCGGCGCCGAGAAGGCCCGCGAGGTGGCCGCGCAGACGCTGGAGACGGTGTACGACCGGGTCGGCTTCCTCCCGGCCGCCAAGCGGTGACTCCCCTCACACGCCTGCCCGATGGTGACGGTCTCCCCGAGGCCGTCACCATCGGCGTGTCCGTGAGCGTTCCGGATCCGTACGGTGCGCAGATCCAGGACGCCCGGGCCGGGCACGGCGATCCGCTGGCCCGGTCGATACCGACACACGTCACCCTGCTGCCGCCGACCGAGGTGCCCGCCGAGGCGCTGCCGAAGATCGAGGAGCACCTGGCGGCGGTGGCGGCCGCGCACCGGCCGTTCCGGATGCTGCTGCGCGGCGCCGGCACCTTCCGCCCGGTCTCCCCGGTGGTGTTCGTCCGGGTCGAGGAGGGCGCGCAGGAGTGCCGGCTGCTGGAGGCGGACGTCCGCTCCGGCCCGCTGGCCCGCGAGCTGGCGTTCCCGTACCACCCGCACGTGACGGTCGCGCACGGCCTGCCGGACGACGCGCTGGACCAGGCGTACGCGCAGGCGCGCGGCTTCCGGGCGGCCTTCCCGGTGCCGGGCTTCGGCCTCTCCCGCTTCGACGCGGACGAGGTCTGGCGGCCCTGGCGGAGCTACCTGTTCTCCTGAACTACCGCCCTGATCTTCAACTACCGTACTGACCTTCCGAGTTCGAGCATCCGGTCGACCACCCGGCGGGACGCGCCGCCGTCGTCCAGGACGCAGTGCTCGGCCCGGAAGCGCCGGTGGCGCTCCGCGTACCCGGGCGGCAGGGCCGCGCCGGTGTCGGCGAGTTCGCGCAGCGCGCCGAGCAGTCCGGCCGAGGTGGGGACGAGCGGGCCGGGGGCCTGCGGCTCGAAGTCGAAGTAGAAGCCGCGCAGGGTGTCGCGGTAGTGCTCCAGGTCGTAGGTGAAGAAGAGCACCGGGCGGCCGGTGACGGCGAAGTCGAACATGATCGACGAGTAGTCGGTCACCAGGACGTCCGCGACCAGCAGCAGTTCCTGCGGGTCGGGATAGTCCCCGCAGTCGTACAGGAAGCCGTCCCCGGCGCCCGGCAGCGGCTCGCGGACGTGCGCGTGCGGGCGGATCAGCAGCACGTGGTCCCGGCCGAGCAGGCGCCGGGCGTGGTCGAGGTCCAGCCGCAGGCCGAGCCGGAAGCCGTCGCCGTCACCGCGCTGCTGGTCCTCGCGCCAGGTCGGCGCGTACAGCACGATCCGCTTGCCGTCCGGGATGCCGAGCCGGCGGCGGACGGCCGCGGCGGCGGCCTCGTCGGGGCGGGCGAGCGCGTCGTTGCGCGGGTAGCCGGCCTCCAGGATCTCGCCGTCGTAGCGGAACGCGCGGCGCAGGATCGGGGTGGCGAACGGGCTGGGGGAGAGCAGCAGGCTCCACTGCGGGGTCTCCCGGTCGAGCGCCTCCAGGTAGCCGTGGTCGGCCAGCCAGGGGTTGTCGACGTCGTGGGCGATCCGCTTCAGCAGCGAGCCGTGCCAGGTCTGGAGCACCACCTGGCCGGGGCGGCGCTCCAGGAAGTCCGGGAAGTGCGTGTTGCCGACCAGGTACCGGCAGGTGGCCAGCGCGCGGTACCACTCCGGGCTCCAGATCCGGACGGCCCGGACCCCGGGCGGCAGTTCGGCCTGGGCGTCGTCGACCACCCAGAGGTGCTCCAACGGCGCTCCGCGGCGGGCCAGTTCGGCGTGCACCGCGCGCGGCGAGTCGGCGTAGCCGCGGCCGCCGAACACGTCGTACAGCACGGCCTCGCGCAGCGGTTCGCGGCGGGCGGCGGGGTAGTGGACGGCGCGCTGGCGGCTCTGCGTCCAGGCGCTGCGCTCGGTGGGGGTGAGCACCGGGGTGGAGTCCACCAGCAGGGTGTCGTGCCAGCGGCGCTGGAGCAGGATCCGCTTGCCGCCGGCCGTGGTGGCGGCGGGCAGCGCGGGCAGGGCGGCGGGTGCGGCGAGCAGCGGGCGGCTCGGGCCGGGCCGCCCGGCGGGCGTCAGCGCGGCCTCCCAGATGCCCTTGCGCAGGGGCAGCGCGGTGCCGTCGGCGCCGGTGCGGGTGGCGGGCAGCAGGACCTTGAAGCGGCCGTCCTGGTCGGCCTCGACGGGGGAGCGGACCTCGCTCGCGGTGCCGGTGTGCCGCAGGACGAGCTCCAGCCGGTCCGCGGCGCGGTCCGGGCAGCGGCCGGTGAGCTCGAAGCCGCCGGCCCGGACGGCGATCCGCTCGACCAGGCCGGCCGCGGGTTGGACGCACAGTTGGAGCCGGCCGTCGGCGAGGTGCTTGAGGTAGAGGGCGCGGTCCGGGGTGTCGGGCAGCCGGTGCTGGCCGGCGACCGGGCCGCCGCGCTCGTCCGGGCAGAGCTGCTCGGTGCTGCCGTCGGGGTGCAGGAACTCGGTGTCCCAGTGCTCCAGTTCGCCGCTGCCGCGGCCGTCGGCGGTGAACGGCCGGTACGGCAGGTGGACGGCGAAGGTGTTGCCGGTGCGGGCGACCGGCCGTTCGATCACGGCGTCGCTCTGCCGGTGGCGCAGCCGCAGCACGGTGCCGGCCGGGCAGGAGTCCGCGCTGCCGCGCAGGTCGAGGCCGTCGGCGGCGGGGGTGGCGTGGGTGAGCCGGATGCCGGGGCGTTCGAGCAGCAGCCGCAGTCGCCCGTCGGCGAAGTGCGGCTGGAGGCGGACGTCGTGGTCCACCCACTGGGCCGGCGGGTACTCGCCGGAGCCGCACCAGTGCGGGGCGAGGGCGCCGTACCGGCGGCGCAGCCGGGTGGGGCGCGGGCGGGTGAACAGGGTGGTCTCGATCTGCCAGTCGCCGAGCAGCCAGTCGGTGCCGTGGCGCAGCCGGCCGGGTTCGATCAGGGCGGTGAAGCCGGACCAGTCGTGGTTGAACTCGGGCTGGGCGCTGTCGTCGGTGACTTCGGGCAGCCGGCGGGGCCGGGAGCGCAGGTGGACGGGCGGCCGGGTCCCGTCGGCGTGGCGCAGGGTCAGCCAGGTCCAGGCGGAGCCGGGGCGGCCGGTGTCGAGGTCGTCCGGGCGGGCGAAGCCGGTGAGCTCCAGGCCGCGGCCGGTCCAGCGGGCGCGCAGCAGGCCGAAGGTGACGTCCTCGTCGGCGGCGGGCTGGTCGGTGCTCACGCGGGGGTCGGCGTGCGGAAGGACGAACCGTGTGAGCGCAGGCATGGCGGGGGTCCTTCGGGACGGGGGCCGGGCCATGGGCGGTGGACCGGGGCCGCCGGACCGATGCCGAGAGGAAACCGGGGCCGAATTCATATCCCATACCGGGACGCCGTCCGGGTCAACAGTGCGGACCGGGGAATTTCCCGTGAAATTCGCTGACAAACACTAGTTCGAGTGCAATGTACAGGCAAAGACCAGGGATATTGTCAGGGAATTCCCAGGAAAGCGCAGAGGCGCCCCCCCCCGGGGGGGGGGGGGGGCCCGGGGGGGGGGGCGGGGGGGGGGGGGGGCCCCCCCCGTTAAAAGGTGGGGAACGGCCCAAAAACCCGCGGGGGCAGGGCG
>NZ_JBHXML010000049.1:0-74214 GCF_042720345.1 Kitasatospora sp. NPDC058478
GGTGAGGCCCGGTACCCGTCGTTCAAGGGGATCATGGCGGCGAAGAAGAAGCCGGTCCAGTCGCTGGACCTGGACGATCTGGGCATCGAGGCCGATGAGGTCGGTCTGGCGGGTGCGTGGACGGCGGTGGAGTCGGTGGCGGCGCGTCCGGCGCGGACCGCGGGCACGGTCGTCAAGGACGAGGGCGAGGGCGGCAAGCAGCTCGCCGGCTTCCTCGCCGACCAGAAGTTCATCTAGTCCCCCCCCGTTCGCGCATCCAACGATCGATCAGGAGCAACGAATCATGGCTGAGATCCTGGTTCTGGTGGACCACGCCGACGGTGTGGTCCGCAAGCCGGCCCTCGAACTGCTGACCCTGGCCCGCCGGATCGGCGAGCCGTCCGCGGTCGTGCTGGGCGCCGGGGCCGCCGCCGCCGGCATCGCGGCCAAGGCCGCCGAGTACGGCGCGGCCAAGGTGTACGTCGCCGAGGGCGCCGAGTTCACCGACCAGCTGGTCGTCCCGAAGGTGGACGCCCTCGCCCAGATCGCCAAGGCCGGCGACGCCGCCGCCGTCCTGGTCACCTCCTCCGGCGAGGGCAAGGAGATCGCCGCCCGCGTCGCACTGCGCCTGGGCTCCGGCATCATCACCGACGCCATCGACCTGGAGGCCGGTGACGGCGGCCCGGTCGCCACCCAGTCGGTGTTCGCCGCGTCCTTCCAGGTGAAGTCGAAGGTGACGAAGGGCGTGCCGGTGATCACCGTCAAGCCGAACGCGGTGGCCCCCGAGGCCGTTGCGGGCGCGGGTGCGGTGGAGAACGTGGCGGTGGAGTTCACCGGCAACGCGGCCAAGGTCACCTCGCGCACCCCGCGGGTCTCGACCGGCCGTCCGGAGCTGACCGAGGCCGCGATCGTGGTCTCGGGCGGCCGTGGCGTCGGCGAGGCGGCCGGTTTCGGCGTCGTCGAGGAGCTCGCGGACGCGCTGGGCGCGGCCGTCGGTGCCTCGCGTGCCGCCGTCGACGCGGGCTGGTACCCGCACAGCAACCAGGTCGGCCAGACCGGCAAGCAGGTCTCGCCGCAGCTGTACATCGCGGCCGGCATCTCGGGCGCCATCCAGCACCGGGCGGGCATGCAGACCTCGAAGACCATCGTCGCGGTCAACAAGGACCCGGAGGCCCCGATCTTCGAGCTGGTCGACTACGGCGTGGTCGGCGACCTGTTCGCCGTGCTGCCGCAGCTGACCGCCGAGGTGAAGTCCCGCAAGGGCTGATCCCCGCGCACCACATGGCGGAGGGCGTGGCACCGAGTACCCGGCGCCACGCCCTCCGGCGTTTCCGGCCCCAGGTCGGCCCAGGCCGGTACAAGCCAGGCGGGCGGCAGGCGGCGGCCAGTGACCGCCGCCCACGGACGGCCCGGGTGCGGCCCGTAGAGTCGGCGCGACAGCGTGAGACGAGGGCGAGGACGGAAGCATGGCACTGCTGACCGCACTTCAGGGCGACTACGGGGACACGGCGGACGCGCTGCGGATCGACGGGCGGGCGCTGTCCCGCGAGGAGCTGCTGGGCGCGGCGACCGCCGTCGCCGACCGGGTGGCCGGTGCGCCCGCGCTCGCCGTGCTCGCCCGGCCCGCCGTCGAGACGGTCGTCGCCGTGGTCGGCGGCCTGCTGGCGGGCGTGCCCGTGGTGCCGCTGCCGCCCGACTCCGGGCCCAAGGAGCGCGAGCACATCCTGCGCGACTCGGGTGCGGTGCTGCTCGCGCACGCCGTGGGTGACGTCGTACCGGGTGAGGTGGAGGGGCTGCCGGTCGACCCGACGGAACGCGCCGCCACCACGTTCGCCGAGCCCGCGCCGGACGCCACCGGCTTCGTCCTCTACACCTCCGGCACCACCGGGGCGCCCAAGGGAGCCGTGATCCGGCGCCAGGCGGTCGCCGCCGACCTGGACGCGCTCGCCGTGGCCTGGCAGTGGACCGCCGAGGACACCCTCGTCCACGGCCTGCCGCTGTTCCACGTCCACGGACTGATCCTCGGCGTCCTCGGCGCCCTGCGGACCGGCAGCCGGCTCGTGCACACCGGGCGGCCCACCCCGGAGGGGTACGCGGCCGCGGGCGGCAGCCTGTACTTCGGGGTGCCGACCGTCTGGTCCCGGGTGGCGGCCGACCCCGGGGCGGCGGGTCGGCTGGCCTCGGCCCGGCTGCTGGTCTCCGGCAGCGCGCCGCTGCCGGTACCCGTGTTCGAGAAGCTGGCTGCGCTCACCGGGCACGCCCCGATCGAGCGCTACGGGATGACCGAGTCGCTGATCACCGTCAGCACCCGGGCGGACGGCGAGCGCCGGCCCGGCAGCGTCGGCCTGCCGCTGGACGGGGTGCGCACCCGGCTGGTCGGCGAGGACGGCGCGCCGGTGCCCTCCGACGGGGAGAGCGTCGGAGAGTTGCAGGTCGCCGGGCCGACCCTGTTCAGCGGGTACCTCAACCGGCCCGACGCGGATGCCGAGGCCTGGACGGCGGACGGCTGGTTCCGTACCGGGGACGTCGCCGTGATCGGTGAGGACGGCTTCCACCGGATCGTCGGTCGCGCCTCCGTCGACCTGATCAAGAGCGGTGGCTACCGGATCGGCGCCGGCGAGGTGGAGGCCGCGCTGCGCGACCACCCCGCGGTCGCCGACGCGGCGGTGGTCGGTGCGCCGGACGAGGACCTCGGGCAGGCCATCGTCGCGTACGTCATCCCGGACGGCGCCGTGACAGGGGAACAGCTGACGGCCTTCGTGGCGGAGCGGCTGTCCGCGCACAAGCGGCCGCGCCGGGTCGTGCTGGTGCCCGAACTGCCCCGGAACGCGCTGGGAAAGGTGCTGAAGAAGCAGCTGCTGGCGGAGGCCGACCAGCAGGGATGAGGGGGCGTCGGGCCGCGGCCCGATGACTGGCCTTCACCCTGATGCCCCGTCGGTGCTCACCGGCCGTGAACCCTTCCATTGGCTCACTCCACTGCGCGCCGTGAGCGGACGCGTGCCTACCGTGACACGCAGGCAGAACTGAATCCCCTCCCGGCATGCCGCGGCTCCCGGTCGCACGACCGGAGGCCGTGGCATGCCGGGAGGGGTCTGCCGAGCCGTACGTGCCGTCTCACCGGGACGTGCGTGTCCGTAGCCGATTCCGCAGCCGCCCCCGTGGCGGCAGTTCGCAGCAGTGAGGGAAGACAGCAGGATGACCACCGTCAACACCGGCGCGCCGGGTGCCGCCGACGAACCGACCGGGCAGCACGCTGCCGCCACCGTCGACCAGCGGGCGGCTGACGTCCGTCCCGTCCGTCCCGTCCGTCCCTCGCGGGTCGCGCGGGTGCGCCGGGGGATAGGCATGGTGGCCGTGATCGTGGCCGGTGCGGGTGTGATCGGCGTCGGCCCCGGCGTCAGCCCCGCGGCCGCCGAGTCGGCACCGGCGCACGCCGGGTGGGACGGCTCGCGGTACTGGTTCAAGAACAGTCAGGGGCAGTGGCGCTGGACCACGCACTACGACGTGTACGTGGCGCGGACAGGGGGCGGATCCTCCTCCGCGGCGAAGCCCCCGTCGACGGGTGCGAAGTCGAGCGGCGGGATCAAGCAGGGGTGGGACGGGTCGCGGTACTGGTTCAAGAACAGCAAGGGGGAGTGGCGCTGGACCACGCACTACGACGTGTACGTGGCGCGGACGGACGGCGGGTCCCCGTCGTCGTCCGGGTCGTCCGGGTCGTCCTCGTCGGGTTCGTCGGGCTCGGCCGCCGGCGCGGTGGCGGGTGACCAGGGCATCGAGTCCGCCGTGCAGTTCGCGCTGAGCCAGCTGGGCAAGCCGTTCCGGACCGCGGGCAACGGGCCGGACGGGTACGACTGCTCGGGCCTCGTGCAGCAGGCCTTCCGGCGCGGCGGGGTGAACCTGCCGCGGGTGGCCAACGACCAGTACGCGGCGACCACGCCCATCAGTGCCGGCCAGCTGCGCCGGGGCGACCTGCTGTTCTGGTCTCCCAACGGCACCAAGCGGGGCATCCAGCACGTGGCGATCTACCTGGGCAACAACCAGTACGTCGAGGCGGCGCGGCCGGGGACGCTGATCCGGATCTCGGGGATCAGCAGCGGCTACTACCCGTCGTACATGGGCCGGCCGTAGGCCGAGTGCTAGACAAGTGGGCGGGGGCGTTCGGGAGTTGTGGCCCGGGTGCCCCTGTTCGAGGCGGGCTGGGGCCGCCCGGCCGGCCTGGTCCGCCCGGCCCGCCCGGCGCCGTCGGGCAGTGGCTGGTCAGAGGTCGGTCGGGCGAAAGAGGGCGCCACGGGCGCCCAGGGCGGTGACGGCGAACGCGCCGGCGGCCACAGCGGTGGCGGCCGCGGCGGGGAGGGAGGCGCCGCGGGCGAGTCCGGCGGCGAGGGCGCCGCAGAAGACGTCGCCGGCACCGGTGGTGTCGACGACCTGGACGGCGGGGGCGGGGAGTCGGGCCGTCCGTCCCTCGGTGGCGACCAGCGCGCCCTCGCCGCCGAGGGTGAGCACGACGCCGTCGGCGCGGCGGGCGAGGGCCCGGGCCGCCTCCTCGACGGTGGGGGCGCCGGTCAGCTGGCGGGCCTCGACGGCGTTGGCGACGAGCAGGGGGCGGCGCCCCGTCGGACCGGTGTCGGGGAGCGAGCCGGCCGGGGCGGCGTTGTGCACCCAGTGGGTGCCGTCGGCCGGCAGGGCGGCGGCGGTCGCGCGGATGCACTCCTCGGGGACCTCGCCGCTGGTGAGGAGCACGTCGACGGGGAGCAGGTGCAGGCGGGCGAGTGCGGCGGTGACCTCGGCGGCGGTCAGGTGGGCGTTGGCGCCGGGGACGACGACGATGCTGTTCTCGCCGGCGGGGTCGACCATGACGATCGCCTGCCCGGTCGGCGCGTCGGGGTGGGTGAGCACGGAGCCCGTCTCGACCTCTGCGCCGCGCAGGTCGGTGAGCGCGGCTTCGCCGTCGGCGTCGCGTCCGACCTTCGCGACCAGGTGGACGGCGGCGCCCATGCGCGCCGCCGCCACCGCCTGGTTCGCGCCCTTGCCGCCGAACCCCTGGGTGGCGGCGGTGGCGAGGACGGTCTCGCCGGGGGCGGGGAGGACGGGGCAGCGGAGGATGCGGTCGGCGTTGACCGAGCCGATGACGATGACGCGGCCGACTGGGAGCAGCTTCATCGTTCCTCTGTACGTGCTGGGGTGCGCGCGGCGCAAGCGGGCGCTGGGGGGCGCGCGAGGGGCGCGGGGAAGAATATGTCGACCGGTCTACTGAATTATGCAGACCGGTCTAGAGATTGTCGGGAGAAATCTGTCGGTCGGTCTACATAGTCGGGTGGAGGGGGTGATGCGAGGTGATCTGGGGTGATGATGGCGCACGGGAAGTCGGGCAGGCCGACTTCCTGTGCGCGCAGGGTGTGAGCAGGGTGCAACTTTGATGTAGACCGGTCTACATATTTCTCCCGGAAGGCGGCTGGCCTGGGCACATGCCCCTGTCAAGGGGCGGGGTGGGGCGCGACGGCGGGCGCGGCGGGGAGGTATGGGGAGCGGCGTGGCGCGGGTACCACCACGGGTGGCGCTGGTTCGGCCGACGGGGGCGCTGCCCGGTGCGAACGGCATCGGGGCAAGTCGAGGGCAGGGGACGTTGTGATCGTCTGGGTCAATGGCACATTCGGGGCGGGCAAGACGAGTGCCTGCCGCGAGCTGGTGGAACTGCTGCCCGGGAGCGTGCTCTTCGATCCCGAGCTGGTGGGCTTCGGCCTGCGCCGGATGCTCCCGGCCGACCGGCTGGCGACGGTGTCCGACTTCCAGGACCTGGCGGCCTGGCGCCGGCTCGTCCCCGAGACGGCGGCCGCGCTGCTCAGTGAGGTCGCGGGCCCGTTGGTGGTCCCGATGACCCTGCTCAGGGAGGACTACCGGGACGAGATCTTCGGCGACCTCGCCTCCCACGGCATAGCGGTGCACCACTTCGTCCTGGACCCAGAAGAAACGATCCTGCGTCACCGCATCGCCCACCGCGACGAGTGCCCGGGAGATCCGGAGGCCAGCGAGCGGGTCCGCATGTGGTGCTTCGAGCACGTGGCCCGCTACCGGGCCGCCCGGCGCTGGCTGGTCGAGGACGCCCGGATGCTCGACACCAGCGAGCTCACCCCCCGCGAGACCGCCCACCGGATCGCCGAACTGGTCCGCGTCGGCGCCGCCCGCTGCCCGATCGTCCAGACCCCCGACCCGACCGGGGACACCGTGGCCTCCGCGGTCCTGTTCTTCGACGAACAGGACCGCGTCCTGCTGGTCGACCCGGTCTACAAACCCGACTGGGACTTCCCCGGAGGCGTGGTCGAACGCGGTGAGGCCCCCACCGACGCGGCCCTGCGCGAGACCGCCGAGGAACTGGGCCTGCGGCTCGACCCGACCGGGCTGCGCCTGCTCGCCGTCGACTGGGAGCCGCGCACCGGCCCGCGCCGCGGCGGCCTGCGCCTGATGTACGACGGCGGCCAACTGGACGCCGCCGCCCGCCAGAACCTGCTGCTCCAGGCGGAGGAGCTGCGCGACTGGCGCTTCGTCACCCTGGACGAGGCCGCCGACCTGCTGCCCCCGAGCCGCTACCGCCGCCTCGCCGCCGCCCTGGACGCCCGCCGCAGCGGCGAGTTGCGCTACCTGGAGGCGGGCCGCCGGGTCGCGCTCGGCCTGGCCAGCACGGCGGACGCGGCGTAGCCGCCCGGGGGGCCTGACGAGCCCGGGTGCCTGACGAGCCCGGGCGCCTGACGAGCCCGGGTGCCGGGCGGTCCAGAGGTGTTGGCCGCCGCCCACAGGTGTTGGCCGCTGTCCCGGGGCGTTGGCCGCCCCCCAGGCGTTGGCCGCAGTCCCCGGGTGTTGGCTGATGGCCCGGCAGGGGCGGGAGGATGGGGGCATGCCGTTCACACTGAGCCACCCCGCCGCCGTCCTGCCCCTGCTGCGTGCCGCCGGGGAGCGCGGGCCGCTGGTCGCCTCGGCGTTGGTCGCCGGATCGATGGCGCCCGACGTCCCGTTCTTCGCCGAGTCGCTGCTGCCCGGGGTGTACGGCCACGGCGGTCTGACGCACCGCTGGTGGGCCGTGCCGACGCTGGACGTGGCGATCGCGGGCGCGCTGGTGGCCGGTTGGCACGGCCTGCTGCGCGCGCCGCTGGTGGCGCTGCTGCCCGACCGGTGGGCGGGCGCGGCCGAGGCGCTGACGGTCCGGCGGCCCGCCGGAGGCGGGGCGGGTACGGGGGCGGCGTGGTTCGCGGCGTCGGCGGCGATCGGTGCGGCCACCCACGTCGGCTGGGACGCGTTCACCCACGAGGGCCGACTGGGTGTCCGGCTGCTGCCGGTGCTGGACCGGGAGGTGGCCGGGGTTCCGCTCTACTCGGCGCTGCAGTACGGCAGTTCGGCGCTGGCCCTGGCCGCGATGGCGGGCTGGGCGGTGCGGGCGGTGCGGGGTGTGGAGCCGGTCCGCCCGGCCGTGGCACTCGCTCCCCGGGCGCGCCGGGCCGCCGTCACGGCCCTGGGCACGGCGACGGCGGCCGGAGTGCTGCACCGGCTGGCCCCGCTGCGGCGGAACCTGATCCCGGAGTTCTGCTTCGGCGCCGGGGCCGGGCTCGCGGTGGGCGCGGTCGGTTACGCGGTGGTGATGGGTGCCGCCCGCAGGTTCCGGGGCGGGCGGCCGGTGCCGGGGACCGCCGACGGCGGTCCCCGGACCAACGCGCGTCAGACCGAGCGCAGTTCGGCGTAGCGGCGGAGGAACAGGGCCTCGGAGAGGGCCATCCGCTCCAGTTCCTGCGGGTCGACGCTCTCGTTGACCGCGTGGATCTGGGTGGTCGGCTCCTCGACGCCGATCAGCACGATCTCGGCCTTCGGGTAGAGCGAGCGCAGCGTGTTGCAGAGCGGGATCGAGCCGCCCTCGCCGGAGGCGACCATCTCGGTGCCGAAGGCCTCGGCCATGGCCTCGCCCATCGCCTCGTACGCCGGGCCGGTGGTGTCGGCGTTGAACGGGGCGCCGGTGCCCTGGCGTTCGACGGTCAGACGGGCGCCGAGCGGGACCTGCGCCTCCAGGTGGGCGACCAGCGCGTCCTGGGCGGCGGTCGGGTCGTTGCCCGGCGGGACGCGCAGGCTGACCAGGGCCTTGGCGGCGGCCTGGACGGAGGAGGTGGCGCCGATCACCGGCGGGGCGTCGATGCCGAGGACGGTGATCGCGGGGCGGGCCCACAGGCGGTCGGCGATGGTGCCGGTGCCGGTCAGGGCGACGCCGTCGAGCACCTTGGCGTCGGAGCGGAACTGCTCCTCCGGGTACTGGACACCGCTCCAGGTCTGGCCTCCGGTCAGTCCGGCCACCGCGACGTCGCCGTGCTCGTCGTGCAGCGAGGCGAGCATCCGGACCAGCGACTGCAGCGCGTCCGGGGCGGCGCCGCCGAAGGCGCCGGAGTGCAGGTTGCCGGCCAGGGTGGTGACCGCGACCTCGACGACCGTCATGCCGCGCAGCGAGGCGGTCACGGTGGGCAGGCCGGCGGCGAAGTTGCCGGTGTCGCCGATGACGATGGCGTCGGCGGCGAGCAGTTCGGGGTGGGCCTCGGCGTAGCGCTCCAGGCCGCCGGTGCCCTGCTCCTCCGAGCCCTCGACGATGATCTTCAGGCCGACCGGGTAGCTGTCGCCGTACGCCTGCCGCAGCGCCCGCAGGGCGGTCAGGTGCATCAGGATGTTGCCCTTGCAGTCGGCGGCGCCGCGCCCGTACCAGCGGCCGTCACGCTCGGTCAGTTCGAAGGCGGGGCTGAGCCAGGCGTTCTCGTCGAGCGGGGGCTGGACGTCGTAGTGAGAGTAGAGCAGCACGGTCGGCGCGCCCTGGGGGCCGGGCAGTTCGGCGTAGACGGACTGGGTGCCGTCCGGGGTGTCCAGCAGCTGGACGTTGGTCAGGCCTTCGGCGGCGAAGGCGTCGGCGACCCAGCGGGCGGCCTTCTCGCACTCCTCGACCGGGAACTGGCGTGGGTCGGCGACCGAGGGGAAGGCGACCAGTTCGGCGAGGTCGGTGCGGGCACGGTCCATCAGGGACCGGACGGCGTCGGCCAGCGGCTGTGACATCGGGGCTCCGAGGGGAAGGCTTCGCCCGAGGGGTGGTGCGGGCGGAGGGGGCGGTTTGGGTACCGCCGATCATAGGCGGACTCGAACAGTCCGATCGGGTGGTTTTACCCGGCGATCCCGCCCGGCGCACCGTCTGGTGGATCGGTCCGATGGATCGCCCCGGGCTCGGCCTGGGTTCGATCTGGGTTCGGTCTGGCGTTCGGGGCGGCGCGGCCAGCGGCGGGTCCGGCGGACGCATAGGATTGCTCGACGTGACTGACTCCGGAAGCTCCGATTCCCGCAGCCCACTCGACACCGAGGCCTCGCCGCTCGACGCCGAGGTGTCCGGACGGCCGTCAGGCCGGTCGTCAGGTCAGCCGTCAGGCGAGGCGTCCGAGGGGGCGCCCGAGACGGTGTCCGAGACCGGGACGGTGCCCGAGGCCGGGACCGAGACGGTGTTCGAAGCCGCGACCGAGGCTGGGACCGAAGCCGAGACCGAAGCCGAGACCGCGCCGAGGGCCGGCCGGTCGGCGCCCGAGCCGCTCGACGGCGTCTGGGACGTCGTGGTGGTCGGCGCCGGACCGGCCGGAGCCTCGGCCGCGCACGCCGCCGCCGTCCAGGGCCGGCGGGTGCTGCTCCTCGACAAGGCCGAGCACCCCCGTTACAAGACCTGCGGTGGCGGCATCATCGGCCCGTCCCGGGACAGCCTGCCGCCCGACTTCCGGCTGCCGCTGCAGGACCGCGTGCACGCCGTCACCTTCGCCTACGACGGGCGGTTCACCCGGACGCGTCGGTCCCGGCGGATGCTGTTCGGCCTGGTCAACCGGGACGAGTTCGACCTGCGCCTGGTGCAGGCGGCCAAGCAGGCCGGGGCGGTGCTGGTCACCGGAGTGACCGTCACCGGCGTCGAGCAGCGCGGCGGCGAGCACCGGACGGCGCTGGTGACGGCCGCCGACGGGCGCACCTTCGAGGCGCGCGCGGTGGTCGGCGCGGACGGCAGCGCGAGCCGGATCGCCCGGCACGTCGGCGTCACCTTCGACCAGATCGATCTCGGCCTGGAGGCGGAGATCCCCGTCCCTCCGCAGGTCGCCGCGGACTGGTCGGGCCGGATCCACCTCGACTGGGGCCCGCTGCCCGGCAGTTACGGCTGGGTGTTCCCGAAGACCGAGTCGAGCAGCCTGACCGTCGGCGTCATCTCGGCGCGCGGCGACGGCGAGCGGACCAAGCAGTATCTCGCCGACTACATCCGGCGGTTGGGGCTGTCCGGCTTCACCCCGAGCGTGGAGTCCGGGCACCTGACCCGCTGCCGGGCCGAGGACTCGCCGCTCTCCCGCGGCCGGGTGCTGGTCGCCGGGGACGCGGCCGGACTGCTGGAGCCGTGGACCCGTGAGGGCATCTCGTACGCGCTGCGCTCGGGCCGGCTGGCCGGCGAGTGGGCGGTGAAGGTCGCGGAGGCGGGCAAGGCGGCGGACGTGCGGCGCGAGGCGCTGAACTACGCGTTCGCCATCAAGGCCGGGCTGGGCGTGGAGATGCGCGCCGGCAAGCAGCTGCTGGGCGCCTTCGAGCGGCGCCCGTACCTGTTCCACGCGGCGGTCTGCCTGGTGGCGCCGGCCTGGCGGGCCTTCGCCCGGACCACCCAGGGGCACACCACCTTCGCGCAGGTGCTCCGGCAGTACCGGGCGGCCAGGAAGCTGGCGGCGATGGCGTCCCGGTGACGGGAGGCCCTGGAAGCGGGTGCGGCCCTGGAGGTCCTGGAGGCCCTGGAGGCCCGTCGGGCACCTGAGGCGCGGGCCGGCGCTCCGTTGTTCTCGGAGCACCGGCCCTTGCTGCCCCACCGGCCCAACGGGCCGTGCCCTCCGGCTATTTGAGCCCGGAGTCGAGTGCGTTGATGAGTGTGCCGGAGGGAGTGTCGCCGGACATCTCCCAGATCATGCCGCCGAGCAGGTTCTTCGACTTGAGGTAGGCCGTCTTCTGGGCGATCGACCAGGCGTCGTCGAAGGTCCACCACTGGCCGCCGGCTCCGGTGTAGCCGTACGTAGCAATGGACTTGGGGTCGTGGTACACGGTCAGGTTGGGAACGCCGGTGATGAGGTTGTTGTAGCCGCGGGTGCCGGCCTCCTCGCTGAACTGGCCCGGGGCCGCGCCGTTCGCGGACTGCCACACGCCGGAGGCGCCGCCGTCCGCCACGCCCTGCCAGCCGCGCCCGTAGAACGGGAAGCCGATGGTGAGCTTGCGCGGGTTGACCCCGGCGCCGAGGTAGGTCTGGACCGCCGCGTCCACGCTGAAGTGGAAGTTGTACGGGTCGTTCGGGTCGGCGTAGAGGTTGGCCTGGGGGCCGGTGCGGTTGGGCTCCCAGGAGTTGTCGCTGCCGGAGCCGTGGAAGTCGTAGCCCTGGACGTTGGCGATGTCCAGCGAGCTGAAGATCTTCGTGAGGTCCCAGCCCGCGGCGACCTTCGCCGGGTCGGCCGGGGTGAAGGCGGTGAGCAGCTTGTGCGAGCCGCCCAACGCGTCGAGCTGCTTGCGGAATTCGGCCAGCAGCAGGGTCAGGTTGCCCTTGTCGTTGGCGCTCCAGTGGTTGCCGGCGTGGCCGTCGGCGGAGCCGGGCCACTCCCAGTCGAGGTCGATGCCGTCGAAGATCCCGGCCGCCACGCCGTCGCCGCCGGCGCCGTTGTAGACCGGCAGGTTGCCCTTGATCCACACGTCGAGGCAGGACTTGACGAACTTCTGGCGGGAGGCGTCGGTGGCGGCGACGTCCGAGAAGTACTTGGAGTACGTCCAGCCGCCGAGTGAGACGACCACCTTCAGGTTCGGGTACTTGGCCTTCAGCTTCTTCACCTGGTTGAGGTTGCCGCGGAGCTTGCCCCAGCCGTCGTCGGCCACGCCGTCCACCGACTGGTCGGCGCTCATCGGGCGGGCGTAGTCGGCGTCGGCGTCACCGGCGCCGGTGCCCTGGTCCGGGTCCTGCGGGTTGGCGGTGGTGCCCTTGGTGACGCCCGCCAGGCAGGTCAGGTTGACCGGATCGATGTTCTCGAAGGCGTAGTTGACGACGTCGAGCTTGGCCGCGCTGCCGGAGGTGTCGAGGTTCTTGACGAAGTACTGGCGGCCGTAGATGCCCCACTGGACGAAGTAGCCGACCCGGGCGTACTTTCCGGCGCCGACCAGGTCCGAGGTGGTGGCGGTGAGCGGGGCGGAGGCGGGCGAGGCGTTGTCGGCGGGGTCGCGGGCCTTCACGGTGAACGTGTAGGTGGTGGACGGGGACAGGCTGCCGACCGTCGCGGTCAGGGTGCCGCCGCCGACCGTCGCCACCAGCGTGCCGCCCTGGTAGACGTCGTACGCGGCGACCCGGACGTTGTCGGTCGCGGCGTTCCAGACGAGCGTGACGTCCGACGAACTGACCGCCGTGGTACGGAGGTTGGTCGGCGCGGTGGGCGGGACCGGGTCGGTCGACGGGTCGAAGGTGGCGGCGGTGACGGGCGCGCTGAGTGGTCCGGTGTTGCCGCGGCTGTCCTTGGCCCGGACGGTCAGCGTGTACGTGGTGGCCGGGGTGAGCCCGGTGAGCAGGGCGCTGGTGGTGGTGCTGGAGCCGACCACGGTGGCGCCGTTGAGCACGTCGTAGGAGATGACCGGGAAGTCCCCGCCGGTGGCGACCGGCCAGGTCAGGGCGAGCGTGTGCGCGGTGGACTCGGTGACCGCCGGGGTGCCCGGCGCGGACGGCGGGACGTCGGCGGTGCCGTCGCACTTGTCGCCGTTGACGCGGCAGTTGGTGGGGGTGGCGACCGGGCCGTTGCCGACGAACCAGAAGCTGTACGGCTCGGTGGTGCTGTGGGCGTTGACGGTGGCGTTGTAGAACGCGTTGGTCGCGGTGACGTGCTGGCCGTTGACGGTGGCGGTGCCGTTGTAGCTGTTGCCGATGGTGACGCCGGCCGGCAGGTCGAACTCCAGGGTCCAGCCGGTCACGGCGGTGGCGTTGTCGTTGTGGACGATGTAGGTGCCCTGCCACCAGGAGCCGTTGTTGGCGGTGGTGAAGGCGGCGGTGAGCTTTCCGGCGGCGTTCGCCGGGGCGGCCAGCGCGGTGAGCGCGGCGAGGGGCAGGAGCAGGACGGAGAGCAGTGCCAGCAGTCTGCTGCGCACGCGCGGGCGCCTGGCCCGGGATCGAGCGGACATGGTTCTCCCTGTGACTGTGGGGGTTGGACAGGGTGACGTAGAACCGCCGTGCTTGGTGCGTGTGCGATGGGTGCCCGCGCCGTGGGGAGGCGGGGCATGGGCACTGTAGGAGGACTGGACCAATGCGTCAACAGGTCTGTACCACTGGGGAGTTGGGGGATTCGTCGGGGTGGTGCGGGTCGGTCGGGGGCTGCGGGGGCGAACAGGTGACAACTTTCAGATAACAGATAACAGATGTTGAAATCTGTTATCTGTTACTTGTCACCTGTTCGCCCCCGTCAGCTCGTCCCCGAGCGGGCTGCGCAGGTACAGCACCGAGCGGCCGTGCCGGGCCCGGGTGACCAGGCCGGTGGCGGCGAGGACGGACAGGTGCTGGCTGACCGCGCCGGGGGTGACGCCCAGCCGGTAGGCGAGGTCGGTGGTGGAGGCGGGTTCGGCGAGCAGGGCCAGCAGTCGGGCCTTCGGCGCGCCGACCAGCGCCTCCAGCGCCCGCGGCGGCACCGGCGTCCCCGGGCCGGCCATGCCCGCCTGGCCGCGCGCCGGGTAACTGATCTGCGGCGCACGCTCGTTGCTGATCATCGTGATCGCGCCGCGGGCGAAGAAGGTCGGGATGAGGACGAGGCCGCGGCCGTCCACGGCGGTCTCCGCGTCCCAGTCCGTCCACCGGCGGTTGATCGACAGGACGCCGTCCTCCCAGTGCAGCCGGTGGTCCAGGTCGGCGAAGAGCGCCGCCGCGCCGTGCTGGGAGAGCAGCCGGGCCCGGTAGACCAGGTCGGCGTCCAGGACCGCACGGGCCTGCGGCCACCAGGACGGCGCGAGGCAGACCTCCCAGTACTCCTCCAGGGCGTCGGCGATCCGCTGCAACAGCCGCGCCGGGTCGGCCAGTCCGGCGGCGAGCGCGGCGGGCAGGGGCCGCCCGTGCGGCAGGAAGACCTGCTCCAGTTCGGGGCGCAGCTGCTCCGGCGGCAGCGCGCGGACGGTGGCCAGCTCGGTGCGGAAGTCGGCGGCGGGCGAGGCCGGGCGGGGCGTCAGGAAGTCGGGGATCCAGCGGTTCCCGGCGATGAGTGACAGCAGCAGCGTGGAGTCCAGCCGTTCGAAGGCGGGCCGGAGCCGCTCGAAGGCCGGGGTCTGGAGCTGGTAGACCCCGGGGTGGGTCCACATGCGCAGGCTGAGCGAGGCCTCCTGGATCGGGGAGACGGCGAACCAGGTGGTGGCGAGGTCGGCCAGGCCGAGCGTGAAGCGGTGCACGGGGGGTGCTCTCCTGCGGCGCGGCGCATGGGCGCCGGAGCTGGGGCGCGTGGGGCGCGTGGTTTTAGCCAGAGCCTAAAGGAGTACCGGACCCGGGCCGTCGGGCGGTGTGATCAGCACATGACCACCACCTCGCCGGCGGAGACGTCCGGACCCGACCCCGCCATGCCCGGAGGCGCCGCCATCACGGCAACCACCGCAAGCACCGCAAGCACCGCAAGCACCGCAGACACCGCAGACACCGCAACGATCGCAACGACCGCAGACCCCGGAGACACCGCAGACCCGCAGGCCGGCGGCGGGCTCGTCAGCGTCGTGCGACGGCGGCTGCACCCCGACCCGATGGTCCGGCGGCTGGCCGGGATCACTCTGGTCAACACGATCGGCAGCGGCCTGTCCCTGTCCGTCGCGGTGCTGTTCTTCACCCGGGTGCTCGGTCTGAGCCCCGCCCAGCTGGGGCTCGGGCTGACAGCCGCCGGCCTGTGCGGCGTCGTCGCGAGCGTGCCGGCCGGGCGGGCCGCCGACCGTTGGGGTGCCCGGCCGGTGCTGGTCGTGCTGGTCGCGGTGCAGGCGGTCGGCACCGCCGGGTACACGCTCGTGCACAGCTATCCGGCCTTCGTGGTGCTGGCCTGCGGGGTCGCGGCCGTCGACCGCGGGTCCGCCGCCGTGCGGAACGCGCTCTACGCCGAGGTGCTGCCGCCCGACCGCCGGGTGGCGGGCCGGGCCTACCTGCGGGTGGTGACCAACGTGGGCATCTGCCTGGGGACGGCCGTCGGCGCGATCGCGCTCCAGGTGGACACCAAGCCGGCCTATCTGACGGCGATTCTGGCCGACGCCGCTTCCTTCGTGGTCGTCGCCGTGCTGTTCCACCGCCTCCCCGCCCACCGCCTCCCCGCCCACCGCCTCCCCGCCCACGCGCACCCGGCCCCGGTCGCGCCGTCCGCGGAACCGGGGGACGGCGGTGCCCGGCGGGGCAAGCGGCGCAATCCGGCGCTGCGGGACGGCCCGTTCCTGGTCGTGACGGTGCTGAACGCGGTCCTCGCCCTGCAGTTCGCCGTCCTGGAGGTCGGCGTGCCGCTGTGGATCGTCCATGACACCGAGGCGCCCCGGATCACCGTCGCGGGCACCCTGATCGTCAACACCCTGCTGGTGATCGCCCTTCAGGTGCGGGCCACCCGGGGGACGGAGGACCGGGCGACGGCCGCCCGGCTCTGCGGCCGCGGGGGGCTGCTGCTCGCCGCCTCGTGCCTGGTCGTCGGCCTCGCGCACGGCCTGCCCGCGCTCGTCGCCGCCGTGGTGGTGCTCGGCGGCATCGCGCTGCAGTCGCTGGGCGAGGTGTTCGGCCAGGCCGGCGGCTGGGCGCTCAGCTACGACCTCGCGGGGGAGCGCGACCACGGCGCCTACCAGGGCGTGTACAACGCGGGTTCGGCGGCGTCGATGATGGCCGGTCCGGCCTTGGTCAGCACTGCCGTGATCGGGTTCGGTCTGGCCGGCTGGGCCGTCCTGGGTGCGGTGCTGGCGGCGGCGGGCCTGGCGATGGGCCCCGCCGTCCGGTGGGCCGGGCGACGGGGAGGGGACGCCGAGGCTCGGTGACGCGGCTGCTCCTGGACGAGCGTGAGGGCCTCGATCCCGATCAGCGCCTCGGGCGGGATTGGCTCTGGCCGAGGGGCGGGTGGGCGTGCCAGAGTCGTCCGGGCGTCGCCCGGGCACCCTGGGCGGCGCGGCAGTCCGACCCACCCTCAGCCGGAAGGCAGGCCCCGCCGATGACCAGCGCAGAGCCCCTCGTCCGCGTCACCACCGCCGACGCCGTCACCACGATCACCCTCGACTCGCCGCACAACCGCAACGCACTCTCCACCCGGCTGATGGCCGAGCTGCACGCCGGTCTGGCGGTCGCCGCGGCCGACCCGGAGGTCCGGGCCGTGGTGCTCGGGCACACCGGCAAGGTGTTCTGCGCGGGTGCGGACCTGTCCGAGGCGACCGGCGCGGACCCGACGGTCGGCCCGCGCGGACTGGTCGAGCTGCAGCGGGCGATCGTCGACTGCACCAAGCCGGTGATCGCCGTGATCGACGGGCACGCCCGGGCCGGTGGCCTCGGCCTGATCGGCGCGGCGGACCTCGCCCTCGCCGGGCCGGCCGCGACCTTCGCGTTCACCGAGGTCCGGCTCGGCCTCGCGCCCGCCGTGATCTCGCTGCCGCTGCGCCCCAAGCTGGACCCGCGCGCCGCCTCCCGCTACTACCTCACCGGTGAGGTCTTCGACGCCGCCGAGGCCGCCCGGATCGGCCTGATCACCCGCGCCACCGAGTCCGCCGAGGACACCGGGGTCGCGTTGAAGGGCCTGCTGGACGCGCTGCGCCAGGGCTCCCCGCAGGGGCTGGCGGAGTCCAAGCGGCTGGCCAACGCCGAGGTGGTGCGGTCCTTCGAGCGGGACGCGGAGGGGCTGGTGGAGCTGTCGGCGCGGCTGTTCGGGTCGGCGGAGGCGCAGGAGGGGATGCGGGCGTTCCTGGAGAAGCGGCCCGCGCGCTGGGTGCGCTGAACCCGGGCCGCTCCACCCCCCCCGGCCCCTGATCCCAGCGCGCGGCACGCTACCCGCGGCACGCTACCCGCGGCGCGTTACCCGCGGCGCGCTACGTGCAGCGCGGCCTCAGCCGATGACCGCGCTGGTCCGCCAGAGTTCGAGCAGCGCCTCGTCGCCGGCGAGTTCGACCTGCGCGGACCCGACCGGGAGCCGGTTCCACAGCAGCAGGTACAGGTCGTGGGCGGGGCCGGTGAGGGTGAGGTCGGCCGGTTCGGCGGTGCCGCCCGTGCCGACGGCCGGCGGCTCCTGGGTGATGGTCAGCTGCCAGGAGCCGGGGCCGTCGGTGGTCCGGACCCCGATGGTGCGGGTCCGTTCGCTGCGCAGCCGGGAGCGGCTGCTGGCCACGAAGCCGCCCAGCAGTTCGTCGATGCCGTCGAGGGCGAGAGCGGTGTCCACCCTGGGGCCCTCGGTGCCGGCCGCCGCGTCGGCGTCGGCGCGGTGGACGGCGGTCTCGTGCGCCTGGCGGCGGGCCCAGAACCCGAGCGGGCTGGGCGACGGGAGGAAGCTCCAGCACTCGACGTCGGCCGGGGCCCGGGTGAGCGTGTCCACCAGGGCGGCGTGGCCTTCGCGGAACCAGTCGAGCAGTGCCGCGTCGGACGGCGCCGGCCCGATCACGGCCCGCCTGCCGTCCTCGTCGAGGGGCGCGGGCAGGCCCTGGGAGGGGTAGGCGGCGGCCCAGCGGTGGACGTTTCCGACGTGCCTCAGCAGGTCGTTGAGGCTCCAGTCCGGGCAGGTCGGTACGGGGGCGGCGAGGTCGGTACGGGCGGCCGCTTCGGCGAGCAGGGTGCCCTCGCGGCGCAGGGCGTCGATGTGTTCGGTGATCTCCATGGGGGGAGTGTTGCACCGGAGCCCGCCGGCCGGTTGCGGTTTTCGGACCCGCCCGGGTGGAGGGTCGGGCCTGGCCGTGGGAGGCCGCAGGCCAGGGTGGGTGCGGGGCCGGTGTGATGTTGACCGCCCGGCGGCCGGCCGGACCCTACGGGCCGGTAACGTGAGGGCATGCCGATAACCCGTTCGCTGCTCTCCGCGGTCCGAGCCGGTGGCCGCCGTGCCGCCGGCCGCCTCGTCCACCGGGGCTGGCGCTGGGTGCAGCGGACCGGTGCGGTCACCCGGCAGAGCCCGGGGCCGTACCGGTTCGGCGAGTTGGGCGACGGTACGACACTGGCGTTCCCGCTCGGCGCGGTCTTCAACGAGCAGTGGATCACCATCGGGCCGTTCTCGATCATCGGCGAGCGGGTCACCATCAGCGCCGGTTTCCTGCCCGGCCTCGACCTCGGGCCCGAGCCGATCGTACGGATCGGCGGCGGCTGTGTGATCGGCCGGGACAGCCACATCGTGGGCCACCAGTCGATCGTCCTCGGCGACGACGTGTGGACCGGGCCCGGTGTCTACATCTCCGACCAGGCGCACGAGTACCGGTCCACCGACCTGCCGATCGGCAAGCAGTGGCCGCGCAACGAACCGGTGGAGATCGGTGCCGGGAGCTGGATCGGCACCGGAGCGGTGATCCTGCCGGGGGCCCGGATCGGCCGCAACGTGGTGGTCGCGGCGGGCGCGGTGGTGCGCGGCGAGGTGCCCGACCACAGCGTGGTGGCCGGGGCGCCGGCCAAGGTGGTCCGCCGTTGGACGGCCGAGGAGGGCTGGCAGCCGCCGCTGCGCCACGACGCACCCCAGCCGGTGCCGGACGGCGTGACGGCGGAGCAACTGCGGGCCCTGGTGGGGTGGGACCTGCGGTTGCCGGGGGAGCAGGGCTGATGCACCCGCGCCGCCGTTCCCGGTGGGGCGGGTGCCGGTACGTCGCTATCGGACTGCGGGGGCCTGTTCGGCGGCGCGGGCGGCGATGGCGGCGGTGATCCGCAGGACGTCGGCGGGGCGGGCGGGGTCGAGGCCGGTGAGGGCGGCGATCCGGCGCAGCCGGTAGTCGACGGTGTTCGGGTGCAGGTGCAGGGCGCCCGCGGTGTGCCGCCGGTTGAGCCCGCCGGCCAGGTGGGTGCGCAGGGTGGTGAGCAACTCGCCGCCGTCGGCCAGTGGTTCGAGCAGTGCGGCGAGTCGGGAGCGGGCCTGGCTGGGGCGGGTGAGCTGGTATTCGAGCAGGACGTCGTCGAGCCGGTACAGGCCGGGTGGACGGTCGAACGCGCGGGCCACGTCCAGGACTTCGTACGCGAGCGCGGCCGCGCCCGGTACCTCGCAGGGTGCGGCGGACGCCGCCGCGGCCAGGACGGGGACGCCTCCGGCCCGGGCGGCCGCGGCGACGGTGGCGGCGAGGTGCTGCCACGGGAGTTCGGCGGGCGTGCCGGGGCGCCCGGACGCTCTCTCCGGCCGGAGGCCCGGCCGGGCCTCCGGGGGCGGCCCGAGCGGGACGAGCACGAGGCCGCCCGAGGGGGTGAGCGCGGTGATCGCCGACTGCCGTGTCCGGTGGTCGAGTTCGGCGACTAGCCGGCGGAGCTTGCGGCGGCCGGCGATGCCCGGGTCGACGCCGGGGGTGTGCTCGTCGGGGTGGTCGGCGACGGCCAGGCACAGGACGGCGTACCGGGGCGGCAGTTGGAGCCCGGCCCGGGCGGCGGCCTCGTCCGCCGGGGTGCCGGCGAGCAGTGCGGTGAGCAGCGACTGCCGGGCGGCGCCGCGCCGGTCGCCGGTCGGGCGGCGTTCGTCGAGGTAGCCGGCGCCGGCGGCGGTGGTGGCCTGGCGGAGCTGGTCGAGCAGCAGCCGGTTGAGGACGAGCAGGTCGGCGGCGTCGCCGTCGCGGGCGTGCCGGGTGACGAACTCCCAGCAGACCTCCAGCCCGAGGTGGTGGGCGAGCAGGACGGCGTCCAGCGGCAGGCCCTCCTCGGCGCGGCGGGCGGCGGCCTCCCGGACGGCGGCGAACTCCTCGTCGGGGGCGGGGAGTCCGGTGCGGACGGCGTGGGCCAGGGCGCGGATCCGGCGCTCGGTGTCGCGGGTGAGTTCGCCGGTGAGCTGTTCGTGGGGCAGGCGGTGGTACACCGGCACGCGGTCCAGCAGGGCGGCGACCACGCTCTCGGCCAACTGGCGTACACCGCCCAGGAGTCGTTGGTCGGCCGGTCGGCCGCCGATCACCGGGACGCGCCAGCCGGGCGTGCGGTCGGCGGTGCGGTCGGGCGCGCGCACGGTGGTGTGGTCGGGGACGGCGGTGGGCTCGGGCGCACGGACGGGTGTGCGGTCGGCTGCGGAGGGGGGCACGGAGGCGGGCGCGGAGTGCGGCTCGGAGGGGGGTGTGGCGTCGGGTGAGCGGCCGGGCGAGGCGGCGGGTGCGTTGTGACCGGTCACAGAGAACACCGTCCAGGTCTGGGGAACGCCCAAGGGCCGGGCCGGAGGGGCGACCGCATGATGGAGCCACTCGGGTTACCTGTTGGTAACAAACTTCCGCCGTGGAGGCAACAGTTGAGAACCCCACTTCTCCGCTTCTCCGCAACTCCCGTGCGCCGCAGGCTCGGCGGGGCCATCGGCGCGACCGTGCTGGCGGGCGCAATGCTGGCCGGCGCGTCGGCCGCCCCGGCGAGCGCCGTGACGTCCCCCTCCGTCGCGCCCGCCGCCGCCCGCTCCCTCAGCGCTGCCGCCACCTCCGCCGCCGCCGAACTGCCGCCCGACGGTGACTCGGTGGCCTCGCCGCCCGGCGCCAACGACTGGAACTGCCGCCCGAGCGCCGCCCACCCCGATCCGGTGGTCCTCGTGCACGGCACCTTCGCCAACCGCTACGAGAACTGGCTCGCGCTCTCCCCGCTGCTGAAGGGCCTCGGGTACTGCGTCTTCGCGCTCGACTACGGCACCATCCCGGGCATCACCTCCAGCGGCAGCGGCCTGCTGCTGCCGATCGGCGGCCTGGGCCCGGTGCCCGAGTCGGCCGCCCAACTCGGGCGGTTCGTCGACCTGGTGCTGAAAGCGACCGGCGCGGCCAAGGTCGACATCGTCGGGCACTCGCAGGGCGGCATGCTGCCGAACTACTACCTGAAGTTCCTCGGCGGGGCCGCGAAGGTCGGCCGGCTGGTCGGCCTGGCGCCGTCCAACCACGGCACGACGCTCGACGGGATCACCAAGCTCGTGCCGTACTTCCCCGGCGTCGCGGACCTGATCTTCACCGTCTGCCAGGCCTGCCGCGACCAGGCGGTGGGCTCCGACTTCAACCGCACGATGGCCTCCCGCCCGGACACCGTGCCGGGCGTGAGCTACACGGTGATCTCGACCGTGTACGACGAGGTCGTCACCCCGTGGCGGACCCAGTTCCTGACCGGCCCGGCCGTCGACAACGAGGTGCTGCAGAACCACTGCCCGATCACGCTCGCCGAGCACGTGGCGATCGCGTTCTCGCCGACGGCGCTGCACCTGGTGACCAACGCCCTGGATCCGGCGCACGCCACACCGGTGTTCTGCGGCTGAGCCGCACCCACCGGAACGCTGCGGCCCGGGAGACCTCCCTCCCGGGCCGCGGCGTTCCGGTGTCCGTGCGCCCGTGCGCCCGTGCGCCCCGGATCCTCGGTGTCAGCGCGACGGGCGGAGCGTGACCACGGCGGTGACCCCGCCGACCCGGACCAGCACCTCGCGTGGACCGGCCCCCTCCAGCAGTGCGGCGTCGTAGCGGTCGAGCACTGTGTCACCGTCGACGGCGGCCGAACCGGCGAGGCAGACCAGCAGGACGGTCGCCCCCGGCGGGACGTCCGCGACGGCCGGTGCGGTCAGCACGTCCACGGCGGCGGCGACCCGGCCGCGACGGGTCATCACGTTGAAGTCGACCACCGGGCCGGCCGACAGCCGGCAGTCCGTCACGGCGTCACCGGGGAAGGCGAAGGGGCGGAAGGGCGCGTCGACCAGCTGCTCGGCGCCGTCGACGGTGAGCGTCATGCCGGGGCCCTCGACCAGGGTGATCACCCGGTCGACGCCGGGGAACGGCGAGAACGGCCCGGCCGACGCGACGTCCGCGAGGCTGACCCGCCAGTCGAAGGCGTCCAGCCCGGCCCCGACGGGGAAACCGGCGACCTCCCTGGTCACCCCGCCCCCGTTGAGCCACGCCGTGGCCGGGCGCTCGGCCGCCCGCAGTACCTGGATCCGTCCGCTGCTCGTCATGGCCCGCATCCTGCCACCACGTCCGCGCGCGGCCGCGTCGGGCGTCGCCCGGGGCCGTCGGCGGTGGGGACGGTCGGACCGGCCGTGCCGACGACCCGGGTGCTCCCGTCAGCGCCGACAGGCGGTCAGCGCCGGCGGGCGGCCAACGCCGACGGACGGTCAGCGCCGACGGACGGCCAGCGGCAGGAGCGCCGCCGCCGTGGCCGCCACCGCGACGGTGGTCAGGGCCATCGGCAGCCCCGCCGCGTCGGCGAGGAAGCCGATCACCACCGGACCGATCAGCATGCCGCCGTACCCGAGCGTCGAGGCGAACGCGACGCCCTGCGGGCCGCCCGCCGCACCGGCCCGGGCGATCGCGAGGGGGAAGAGGTTGGCGAGGCCGAGGCCGACCAGGACGAACCCGCAGACGGCCAGCGGCACCACCGGGGCGAGGGCGGCGACCAGCATGCCGGCCGCCGCGGTCAGGCCGCCGAGCAGCATCAGCCGGGTCTGGCCGAGCCGGATGGACAGCCAGGTGCCGCCGACCCGTCCGCTGGTCATGGCGAAGGCGTACGCGGCGTACCCGGCGGCGGCCGTCCCGGGGCTGGCGTGGACGTCGTCGGTGAGGTGGAGGGTGGTCCAGTCGGCGATCGCGCCCTCGCCGTACGCGGTGCACAGCGCGGTGAGGCCGAGCAGCAGGACGAGCAGCCGCAGGTGCGGTGCGGTGCGGCCGGCCGTGGCGCGGGTGCCGTGGCCGTTCGCGTCGTCGCCCGTGGCGTCGCCGTCGCCTGTGCGGCCGGGCGCGACCAGCGGCGCGGCCGGGCTGCGCAGCAGGACGACGCCTGCGGCGGCGGTGACGGCGAGGCCGAGCAGACCGCCGAGCGCGAGCGCCCAGGCGGTGCTCAGCGCACCGGCGAGGAGCCCGCCGAGGCCCGCGCCGAGCAGACCGCCGAGGCTGTACCCGGCGTGGAAGCTCGGCATGACGGGCCGTCGCAGCTGCGCCACCAGGTCGACGGCTGCGCTGTTCATCGCGACGTTGGCGCCGCCGTACCCGGCGCCGAAGAGCAGCAGCACGCCGCCGAGCGCGGTGACCGAGTGGGCGTGTGCGGGCAGCGGGACGGCGAGGCTGAGCAGGGCGAGCGAGCCGACGGTCACCGGGCGCGAGCCGTACCGCAGGCACAGCCGCCCGACGAGCGGCATGGTGAGGACGGCGCCGATCGACAGGCAGAGCAGGGCCAGTCCGAGGGCGCTGTGCGAGGCGTTGACCTGGCTGCGGATGTCCGGGATGCGGACCACCCAGGCGGCGAAGAGGAAGCCGTCGACGGCGAAGAACGCGGTGAGTGCGAGCCGTGCCGAGCCCCAGGGGCTGTCCGTGCCGGGGGGTGTGCTGAGAGACTGGGGGGAGGTCTGGTCGGGTCGAGGACGCGGGCGGATTTTGTTTCGAAGCGGCACAAAGTCACAATAGGGGCGTGCAGCTCTCACCTTCAAGTCCGCGACCAGGTTCCGGAACCGACCTCGAAGCGCAGCGCGACGCCCACCGCCGCGCGGCCCCCGATCGCGGTCGGACGCTGCTCGGCCCCGCGCTCTCGCTCATCCACACCGGACAGACGCCCACCCGCTCGGCGCTCACCCGCGCGCTGGACGTCACCCGGGCCACCGCCGGGGCCGTCACGGCCGAACTGGAGGCGCTCGGGCTGATCACCGTCGACTCGCGCCCGGCCGGCGGCGGACGCGGACGCCCCTCGCACCGGCTCGCGATCGACCCGCAGGGCCCGGTCGTGGTCGCGGGGCAGATCCACGCCGACGGGCTGAGCGTCACCCTGGCCGGCCTCGGCGGCCTGCTCGACCCGCCCGTCCACCTGCCGCTGCCCGCCGCCACCGACCCCGTCCGGATGCTGCGCGCCGTCGCCGAGGCGGGCGCCGAACTCGCCCGCGCGACCAGCCGGCGCTGCCTCGGCGCCGCGCTCGCCCTGCCCAACCCGGTCACCGAACCCGACGGCGCCGCGCTCGCCGCACTGCACTTCGCCTGGCCCAGCGGCACCCCGGTCGCCGACCTGTACGACGTCGAGGTGGGCCGCGCCGACCACGGCCCCGGCGCCCGTCGGCCACTGCCCACCGCCCTCGCCAACGACGCCAACCTCGCCGCGCTCGCCGAGTACCGGCACGGTGCCGGGCGCGGCGCCCGGCACCTGCTCCTCGTCACCTCCGGCCACCGCGGCGTCGGCGGTGCGCTGGTGATCGACGGCCATCTGCACACCGGCAGCGCCGGGCTGGCCCTGGAGGTCGGCCACCTCACCGTCGACCCGCAGGGCCGGCTCTGCCCGTGCGGCAACCGGGGCTGCCTGAACTCCGAGACCGACCCCGACGCACTGTTCGCCGCCGCCGGGCTCACCCCCGAACCGGGGCGCCCGCTGCTCGACCAGGCGCGCGAACTGTGCCGGGCGGCCGCCACCGACGAGCGCGCGCGGGCCGCCGTGGAACACGTCATCGACCGGCTCGGGCTCGGACTCGCGGGCGTCGCCAACATCCTCAACCCGGACCGGGTGGTCCTCAGCGGGCTCCACCTCGACCTGCTGGAGGCCGCGCCCGAGCGGCTGCGCGCGGTGGTCGCCGAGCGCAGCCTCTGGGGGCGCAGCGGGCGGGTGCCGATCGTCGGCGCGGAGCTGGCGCACGGCGCGCTCGCGGGTGCGGCGGAGCTGGGCTGGGGGCCGTACCTGGCGGACCCGCAGTCGGTGACGGCGGGCTGAACCCGGGGCCGGGCGTCGGGCTGGGGGCGACAGGTCGGACCAGGGGCGATAAGCGGAAGCTGGGACTGCGAAAACGGTCACTTATCGTGACTCTCATACACTCGTAGTGAGCAGTGGGGGGTCGTAACGAGGGAGAGTGGCCATGAGCACCCAACCCGGCGGGACCCAGTCCGGCGGAGCGAGCGGCTTCGAGTCGACCGCGAGCGTCGAGCCGACCGTCGAGCCGACCGTCGACGTCGCGCCGACCACCGGCATCGAACCGACCGTCGACGTCGACCGGACCGACCCGCAGTACCGCGCCTGGCTCAAGGAGGCGGTGCGCAAGGTCCAGGCCGACGCCAACCGCTCCGCCGACACCCACCTGCTGCGCTTCCCGCTGCCGGGCGAGTGGGGGATCGACCTCTACCTCAAGGACGAGTCCACCCACCCGACCGGCTCGCTCAAGCACCGCCTCGCCCGCTCGCTCTTCCTCCACGGGCTCTGCAACGGCTGGATCCGCCCCGGCAAGCCGGTGATCGAGGCCTCCAGCGGCTCCACCGCCGTCTCGGAGGCGTACTTCGCGCAGCTCGTCGGGGTGCCGTTCATCGCGGTCATGGCCAAGAGCACCAGCCAGTCCAAGATCGACCTGATCGAGTTCCACGGCGGCGAGTGCCACCTGGTCGACCGCTCGGACGAGGTGTACGAGGCCTCCTCCCGGCTCGCCGAGAGCACCGGCGGGCACTACATGGACCAGTTCACCTACGCCGAGCGGGCCACCGACTGGCGCGGCAACAACAACATCGCCGAGTCGGTCTTCGCCCAGCTGCGCCTGGAGCCGCACCCCGAGCCGGCCTGGATCGTCGCCACCGCCGGGACGGGCGGCACCTCGGCGACCATCGCCCGGTACGTGCACTACATGCAGTACGACACCCGGATCTGCGTCGCCGATCCGGAGAACTCCTGTTTCTTCGACGGCTGGGTGCACCACGACCCGGACGCCGTCTGCGAGCGGGGCTCGCGGATCGAGGGCATCGGACGGCCCCGGATGGAGCCGAGCTTCGTCCCGGGGGCGATCGACCGGATGATGAAGGTGCCGGACGCCGCCTCCATCGCCGCCGTGCGGGTGCTGGAGCAGGTGCTCGGGAAGAAGGCGGGGGCGTCCACCGGGACGGGGCTGTGGAGCGCGCTGAAGATCGTCGCCGAGATGCGGGCGGCGGGGCGGCGGGGCAGCGTGGTCGGTCTGATCTGCGACCCGGGCGACCGCTACCTGGACAAGTACTACTCGGACGACTGGCTGGCCGGCGAGCGGATCGACATCGCGCCGTACCGGGCCGTGCTGGAGTCCTTCCTCGCCGGCGGCGCCTGGACGGGCTGACGCCGAGGTCGCCGGCCGCCCGCTCGCCCGCCTGCCCACCTGCTCGCGTTGGCGGCGGCGAACAAATGACCGCGAACGAATGACAGCGAACAGATAACAGATAACAGCTTTCAGATAACAGCTTTCAGACTCTGTTATCTGTTCGCCGCCCTCCCCGCCCGACACCACAGCGCCGAGCCCCCGGCGTCAGGGCAGCGGCGCGCCCGGCAGGTCGGCCGGGACGAGGAGTTGGAGCTCCTCCGTTGAGGGGTCCGCGAGGTGGGCGACCCGCATCGCGTGCCGCTCGACCATGGTCTCGAAGACCTGCCGCGCAGTGCGCCCGTTGCCGAAGTTGGGGCCGCGCTCCAGCCGGGCGAAGTGGTCCAGCAGCACGCCCTCGGTCGCCTCGGCGAGCGCGTACTCGTGCTCGGCGCACTGGGCCCGGGCGATCTCCAGCAGCTCGTCCGCCGTGTAGTCGGGAAAGGTGACGGTGCGTGAGAAGCGGGACGAGACACCGGGGTTGGCGGAGAGGAAGCGCTCCATCTCCAGGGTGTAGCCGGCCACGATGACGACCACTTCGTCCCGGTGGTCCTCCATCAGCTTGACCAGGGTGTCGATGGCCTCCCGCCCGAAGTCGCGCGCGCCGTCCTCGGGGGCGAGCGCGTACGCCTCGTCGATGAAGAGCACCCCGCCGCGCGCGCGGTCGAAGGCGGCGGCGGTGCGGATCGCGGTGGAGCCGATGTGCTCGCCGACCAGGTCGACCCGGGCCACCTCGACCAGGTGTCCGCGCTGGAGCACCCCGAGTGAGGCGAGGATCTCGCCGTAGAGCCGGGCGACGGTGGTCTTGCCGGTGCCGGGGGCGCCGGTGAAGACCAGGTGCCGGCGCAGCGAGGGCGCTTTGAGCCCGGCCTGGCGGCGGCGCTTGCCGACCGAGATCAGGTCGATGAGCGTGCGCACCTCCTGCTTGACGGTGGCCAGCCCGACCAGCGCGTCCAGTTCGGCGAGCGCCTCGTCGGCGGGCCGGCAGTCCGGGATCGGGGCGATCGCCGAGGTGGCGGCCGACGCGGCGGACGTGGCGGCGGCGGTGCCGGCCGCACCGGCCCTCCCGGCCATCCCGGCCAACGGGGCACTGGCGGAGGCCAGTTGGGCGGCCCGCGGGCCCGGCACCTCGGCCGCGCCGGCGGCCGGTGCGACGTCGTCCGAGGTGCAGCCCTCGGCGGCCGGCCCGGGTTCGGAGAACTCGAAGCCGGCCCGCTCGTTCTGCTCGGCCCGGCAGCGGGTCAGCTGGGTGCGGCAGCCGTCGATGATGTGGAAGCCGAAGCCCTTGCCGTGCGAGACCCGGCAGTCCTCGAAGGTGCCCCGCCCCTGAGCCGAGACGTACACGCCGGCGTCGGTGCTGGCCCGGACGGTGCAGTCGCGCAGCACCGGGTCGGCGCCCTTGGTGACGATCACCCCGGTGGCCACGTCGGAGATCTCGCAGCCGGTGAGCAGGCCGCCGCTGCCGTGGTCGCGGAACCACAGGCCGGTGCCGGCCTCCTGGACCCGGCAGCCGGTGAGGGTCACCGCCGCGCCGCCGCTGACCGAGACCGCCGAGCTGCGGATCCGGCTGAAGGAGCAGTCCGCGGCGGTGGCGGCGGAGTCCCGGTCGAGGACGAACAGCGCGTCCGGCAGGTCGTACAGCGAGCAGTCGGTGAGGGTGAGCCGGGCGCCGTCGCTGACCCACAGCGCCGGGTACTCGCCGGTGGAGCCGTGGATCTGGCAGGACTCGGCGACGGCCTCGGTGCCCTGGTCCCAGACCGAGAGCGCCCCGCGCCCGAAGTCCCGGACGGTGCTGTGGTTGAGGCTGAGCCGGGAGCGGCCGCGCAGGTCGGCGCCGTTCTCCGGCAGGTCGTGCACCCGGCAGCCGGTGAGGACGAGTTCGGCCTCGCCGTCCAGGGTCAGGCCGTTGCCGGTGACCCGGTGGATCTCGCAGTCGACGAGCCGCCCGCGGGCCTGCGATTCGGCCTGGACGCCGCTGCCGCGGATCTCGTAGATCTCGCAGCCGGTCAGTTCGGCGGCGCTGCCCGGGTCGGAGAGCAGGACGCCGGCGCCGACGGCGTGGTGGACCCGGCAGCGGTCGAGGGCGGCGGTGGCGCCGCCGAGGACGGCGAGTCCGGCCTGCCCGGCGGCGGCGACCTCGCAGTCCTCCAGGGCGGCGGCGGTGCCGGGGCCGCGCAGGCGCAGCCCGAGTCCGGCCGGGTTGGCGACGACGCAGCCGCGCAGGGTGGGCCGGGCACCGTCGGTGATCTCGATGCCGGTGGCGGAGCGGGTCTCGATCCGGCAGCCGCTGAGCGAGGGTGCGGTCTGCGGCCCGGTGATCAGGACGGCCGGGGTGGAGCTGTCGCCGCCTTCGACGACGAGGTCGCGGACGATGGCGTCGGCGGTGACGGTCAGCGCCACTCCGGACGGCGGGTCGATCCGGACGGTGCCCGGGCCCTGGGCCGGGACGATCGTCACGGGCTTGTCCAGCAGTACGTTCTCCCGGAACGTCCCCGGCCGGACGGTCACGGTGTCGCCCGGTTCGGCGGCCGCGAGGGCCTCCGCGAGGGTGTCGTACTCGCCTGCGCGGCGGCGCCAGCGGGATGCGCTGTCCTGGGTGACCCGGACCCTGTGCTCTGCCATGACGGTCTGTCGTCCCCACCTTCGTCGAGCCGGCGTTCAACGGGCCGTACGCGCGGGCCGCCCGCCCACCGTAGCGCGCCTCCATGGGTGGTCCGGTCGGCCGCGGTCGCGCGGGCACCGGGGGCTCGCGCCTTCGCCACAGGTTCCGACCACATGTTCAACGAGCGCGCACACCTGTGGTTCCGAGACGGGGACGCGCCGCAGGGGCGGCGGCGGGGGGAGCCGGTGAACCGGAGCGCCGCCGGTTCACCCCCGCGCGTCGGCGGGCCACTGCGCCCCGTCCTCCAGCACCTCGACCCGGTCGCCGACGCGCAGCGTGCCGAGCACGTCGCCGGTGGTGCCGGCCGGCCGCTCCGGGATCAGGTTCTGCCCGAACGCGGCCTTCTTCAGCAGCCGGTGGTGCCGGGCCAGGGTGCGCAGTGGTTCGGGGCCGCGCCGCTCGCCGCTCTCCTGGTCGGTGGTGGTGATGACGCAGCGGCCGCAGGGCTTGACGACCTTGAAGGTGAGGTCGCCGATCCGGATCCGGCGCCAGCCGTCCTCGGCCCACGGCTCGGCGCCGCCCACCACGGCGTTGGGGCGGAAGCGCTCCATCGGCAGCGGCTCGTGGCCGTCGGGGTGCTCGGCGGCGATCAGTTCGTTGAGCCGTTCCAGCGAGGCGGTGGTGGTGAGCAGCAGGGGGAAGCCGTCGGCCATCGAGACGGTGGTGCCGGGCTCGGCGTAGTCGGGGTCGGCCGGCCGGGCGTGCGGGTCGTCCAGGTGGACCAGGCGGTAGTCGCCGAGGTGTTCGGCGATCCACCGGTGCGCTTCCTTGGCGGCCTCGGCGGCGCGGAAGCGGGTGCCCCAGACCTCGACCTCGGCGAGCGGGTCGCCGGCTGCGACGGCGGGCGCGGGGACCTCGATCCGGGAGCCGTCGGGGGCGGTGAGGGAGAGCGCGCCGTCGGGGAGCAGGTCGGGCCTGATCTGGCCGAGGGCGGCGTTCTCGCGCTGGCTGACGAAGCGTCCGGTGGTGTCGGCGAGCATCCAGCGGCGGTCTCCGGCCAGGCCCCAGGGTTCGACGGCGGCGGTGTCGGGGCTCAGACGGTACATGGACTTGACGGGGTAGACGTGGAGTCCGGTGAGCTGCATTCCCCCATCCTGCCAGCCGGTTCCCGGCGGTCCGCAGGGCCCCCGTACGCGCACGGACCGCCCGGGACGCCGTGGGGGGCGTTCCGGGCGGTCCGTGGATGACCCGTTTCTCCGTACGCCCGGCGCGGGGAGCGCGCCGGGTGGTGCTCAGGTGGTGCGGGTGCGGGCCGGGTGGGGTCCGGCCCTGGAGGTCAGTGGCTCAGTAGCCCTGGCCCTGCTGCTGGTAGCCGCCCTGCTGGCCCCCCGCGTTGTAGGCGTTGTGGCCGGGCTCGCCGTACGGGCCCGGGCGCTGCGGCTGCATCGGGCGGACCGGCGCCATGGCCGGGCGCAGCTGGGCGCCGCCGAAGCCCTGGTCGCCGCCCTGGCCCTGGAAGCCGGGGCCGGCCTGGCCGGGGCCGCCGAAGGACTGCTGGCCGCCGAGGCTCTGCGGACCGCCCTGCGGCTGGCCGCCCGGCTGCCCGGGGCCGAACGCGCCCGGACCGCCGATCGGCTGGGCGCCGAAGGACTGCTGGCCGCCCTGGCCGCCGATGAAGGTGTTCTGGCCGCCGAAGCTCTGGCCGCCGGTCGGCTGGTAGCCGCCGCTGGCGGTCTGCGCGAAGGCCGGTGCGGCGGGCTGCGGCCGCTGGTACTGCTGGGGGGCGCCGTAGCCGGGGACGGGCGGCTGGGGCGCGGAGGCGTACGCCGGCGCGGGCTGCGCGGGGATGTACGCCGTGGCGGGACCGGCGGAGGGGCCGCTGCTCGGGCCGGGGCCCAGGGCGAGGCGGGCGGGCGGCAGCGCGGGGAGGTTGCTGCCGGCGCTCTCGTACCCGTTGCCGTACCGGTTCTCGTAGGACGGGCCGGCGCTGGCCCCGTAACCGGACGACATGGCCGGCGGAAGGGCCGCCGGCACGTTGATGGGTGCGATCTGGGGGACGCCGCGCTCAGCCACGAGGCTGTCGTAGATCGGCGTGCCGGAGGAGAAGGACGGAGAGGGGTAGCCGACTCCGTCGTAGGAGCGGGGCGAGGTCATGGGGCATACGGTAAGCCCACAACGCGCCTGCTGAGGAGAGCGGGAGGGGGAGCAGTTCGACTGTTTACACAGTCTTCGCTCGCACAAAGGTTTCGAAAGTAGGAAGAACGGACATACCGGCGTTCAGTTCCGGACAACCTTGGCGTGCCGTCAGTGATCGAACAGTACCCGGACGGCGGCGCGGCGAACCCTTGCGGTGACCGGGCGGTGGACGGTTCGGGGCTCGCCGGAGAAACTTTTGCGGACAGGGCGTGCGCCGGCGCATTCGAGCCCCCGCCGACGGTCCGACGAGGGCTCGTGAATGTTTCGGGAATAAAGTCCCCGTCAGCGGCCTCGGGCCCGTGGTCAGCTCGCCTGCAACGCCTGCGCCTGCGCCGGGAGGCCCGGCCGGCCCGCGACCTCCGAGGTGCAGAAGGAACAGCGGGTCGCCGCGGCCGGAATCGGGCTCAGGCACTCCGGGCAGTCGACCTTCACGACCGGCGCCGGCTTGGCCGACTCGAAGCGCGCCTGCAGCCTGCCGACCGGAAGCACCACGGCGAAGTAGATCACCGCGGCGACCAGCACGAACCCGATCAGCGCGTTGACGAAGACCCCGTACGGGAACCGGGTGCCGGCCACCTCGAAGGTCTTCTGGGTGAAGTCGCCGACGGCGCCGGTGGCGACCCCGATGAGCGGGGTGAGGAAGGCGGTGACGAACCCGGTGACCACGGCGGTGAAGGCCGCGCCGATCACGATGCCGACTGCGAGGTCCACCACGTTGCCGCGCAGCAGGAAGCTGCGGAATCCCTTGAACACCGGGTGACTCCAAATCCGTACGGGGAAGGGGGAGATGAGGCAGCGCGACGGGCGCCCCGGCCGGACATCCTGCCGACCGGGCCGGGCCGAGGTCCAACCGCGTTCACCCGATCCGCGTAACCGGCCGCAGGACACGCCGGCCGGGTCCGGGCGCAGCCCGGGCGCTCCGCGTACGGGTCGATCCGGCCGCCGCCGGGTCGCAGGGGTCAGAGCGGCCGCACCCGCAGCGCGCGCTCGTAGAACTCGACCATGTGCGCGGACACCTGGGACAGCGTGAACGAGGCCAGGAACCGTGCCCGCGCGGCCTTCGCCCGCACCCGCGCCGCCGCCCGGTCGTCCAGCGTGTCGACGACCGCCGCCGCCAGTTCGGCCGGCCGCTCCGGCGCCACCAGCCGGGCGTAGTCCTCCGAGCCGACCGTCTCGCGCAACGCCGGCACGTCCGCGCAGACCAGCGGCACCCCGACGCCCATCGCCTCGATCGCCGTGCCGCCCTGGCCCGCCCAGCGGGACGGCACGGCGAGCACGTCGGCAGCGGCCATCAGGTCGGCCACGTCCTCGCGCGGCCCGAGCAGGCGGACGCTCCCGGCGGACTCGGCGAGCGCCCGCAGCCGTGCGCTCTCCGGGCCCGCCGCGCCGGCGAGCAGCAGGACGGCCCCGGGCTGCGCGCGCCGGATCGCCGGCCAGGCCGTCAACAGCACGTCCAGGCCCTTCCGGTGGTGCTGGCCGGCGGCGGCCAGCACCACCGGCACGTCCTGCGCCAGCTCCAGCGCACCACGCACGGCGGCCCGCCGCTCCGGGGTGGCCGTGCCCAGCAGCTCCGGGTCGAGCCCGCGCGGCACCACGTCGATCCGGCGCCGGGGGACGCGCAGCCGCCGTGCCATCGTGCCGGCCACGTGCCGGGTGAGCGCGTGGAAGCGGCGGGCGCCCTGGGCGGTGGCCGCGTCCAGGGCCTGCGCGGTGCGCATCCGCCAGGGGCTCGCCCCGTGTGCCGCCGACTGCTCCGGTCCGTACGCCGGGTCGAGGAGGCTGGAAACCACCGGGGTGCGGGCGGCCAGGGCGGCGGTGCGGCCGAGCACGTCCGAGGCGTGGCGGGCGGTGTGGACGAGATCGGGCCGGCGTTCGCGGATCAGCCGGCGCAGCGCGGCGGCGGTGGCGGCCCCGGTCGGTCGGCCGACGCCGAACACGGCGGCGCCCGCCGCGGTCAGCTCCGGCTGCCAGCCGCCGGGGGAGTCGTAGAGGTAGGCGACGTCCAACGTGACGCCGGCGCGCACCAGTTGGGGAGCCATCGAGACCAGGGCGCGCTCCGCCCCGCCGGTCCGGTTCACGCTGTCGACCACCAGAAGCACCTGCACCGGCCACCCCCGCCCGCTGCGGGCGCGTCCGTTCTCCCGTGCCGGACGCCCCCTGACTGGTGATCAGCATCGCAGGTGGCCGTCGGGCCCGCCAGCCGTACGGCGGCCGGGGTCGGGCGCCGGGGTGCGGCGAGGCGAGGCAGAGCGAGGCAGGGCGAGAGGGGGCGGAACAGGGCGCACGACGGGAGCAACCGGCGCACGGCCGCAGTCGACCAGCGCACATCAGGTGTATTCACGCGGGCGCACGGGCCACCACCAGGTTGCGCGAAGGGGCTGTACGGCGCGGGGCGCTGTGCCAAGGTCGGTCCATGCCCGACCATACGTCGGCCGACCCGGCCGGAACCCGTCCCCGCGTCCTGCACCTGATCAGTGATCCACGCCGCGGCGGCGCCCAGAACTTCGCCCGTGACCTCCACCGGGAACTGCGCCGCCGGGGCCAGGCCTCCGCCCTGTGCGCCCTCGCCCCGCACCCGTCCCCCGGGCCCCCCGGTCCCGCCCTCCCCGGGCCCCGCGCCGCGGACCGCACCGGAGTTCGCGCCGGGGCCGGTCCGGGCGCCAGCCCCGACGGGCCCGACCGGCAGCCCGACCCGGACCCCGGCGCCTGCGCCGACGAGGAGGACTTACGCGCCGCCGTCCTCGGCTCCGGCCGCCTGCGCCCCGGCACCCTGCGGGCGCTGCGCGCGGCCGCCCGCGGCGCCGACGTGGTGCTCGCCCACGGCTCCGACACCCTGGCGGCCTGCGCCCTCGCCCTGGCCGGCACCCGCACCCCCTTCGTCTACGTCTCCGTCGGCCACCCCCGCTACTGGACGGCGAACCGGCTGCGCCGGGTGCGCGGCGGCGCGCTGATGCACCGCGCGGCCGCCGTCACCACGCTCACCGACGAGGCCCGCGCCGTCCTGGAGGGGCAGTTCCGGCTGCCCGACGGCAAGGTGCACGTGATCTCCAACTCCCGGGCCGCCGAGAGCTATCCGCCCGCCGACGGCCGGGCCGACCGGCGCGCCGCCCGGCACGCGCTCGGCCTGCCCGCCGACGTCCTGCTGGTCGCCTGGATCGGCGCGATCGCCCCGGAGAAGCGGCTCGACCTCGCCCTCGACGTCCTCGACCGGCTGCCGGACGTCCGGCTGGCCATCGCCGGGGACGGCCCGCTGCGCGAGACGCTGGCCCGCCACCCGGCCGCCGCCCGCGCCCACTTCCTCGGCGCCCTGCCCGATCCGGCGCCGCTCTACCGGGCCGCCGACGCGCTGCTGCTCACCAGCGACAGCGAGGGCGTGCCCGGCGCGCTGATCGAGGCGGCACTGGCCGGCGTGCCCGCCGTCGCCACCGACGTCGGGTGGGTGCGCGAGGTGGTCCGGGACGGCGCGACCGGCGCGCTCGTCGCCCCCGGGGACCCGCTCGCCCTCGCCGAGGCGCTGGCCAAGGTGCTGGCGTGCAACCGTGCGGGCCTCGGCGCGGCCGCCCGGGCGCACGCGTTGGAGCACTTCGAGCTCGGCGCCGTGGTGGACGCCTGGCAGGGGCTGGTCGCCGAGGTGTGGGCGGGGGGTGGCCCGGGGGCGCGCACCGGTCCGTGACAGACCCGCGGCGGCGGGCCGGGCCGGGCGTCGGGTTGCGCGCCGGGCCGGGTGCTGGGCCGGGTGTCGAGTCGCGCGCCGGGCCGGGCGTCGGGCTGGGCCGATCGGGCGAATCCGGGCCAGCGTGCCCGGCCGAACTCGACGGTAACGAACCGCCGCCAGCACACTGCCCGGTGTGAACTCGAAGTCGCTGCTGCGGTCCACCGTCCTGCTCGCCATCGCCGCCGGGATCGCCGTATCCCCCCTCCAGGCCGGCGCGGTGAGTCACCAACCCCCCTCCGAGGGTGCCCAGTTCGTCAAGCTGGACCATCCGCAGCCGGTGCGCGAGAGCGTCCGCACGGAGGCGGCCGAGTTCTTCTGGTACGACTGCGTCCACTCCCAGCAGCTCGAACAGCCCTTGCAGGCCTGGGCCGAGAAGCACCGCGCGGACGTCGCCCTGCGGCGCGTCCCGGCGATCTGGCCGGGCGGCCCGGACGAGGGCGCCCAGCGCGGCCACGCGCGCCTGTACTACACGCTGGAGCGCCTGGGCCTGGTCGAGCGCCTGCAGAGCAGCGTCTTCCGCTCGGTGCAGACCGACCAGACCGACCTCACCACCGAGGCCACCGCCACCGACTGGGCGGTGCGCCACGGCGTGGACGCCCAGCTCTTCCGCCGGACGTACCGCTCCGACGAGGTGGCGCGGTCGGTCGACGAGGCCGCCGTCGAGTTCGTCCGCTACGGCGTCAACGAGCTGCCGACGGTGGTCGTCCAGGGCGAGTACCGGACTTCGCCGAGCAAGGCCGGTGGCGTCGAGGCGATGCCCGAGGTGCTGGACTACCTGGTCCAGCAGGAGCAGCTGCGCGGGAACTGAGCCCGCCGCCGGCCGGGGTCGGACAGCCCTCCGGCGGGCCGCCCCGCCCGGCGGTTCAGTCCCGGCGCAGCAGGTACGTCACGAAGCCGAACGTCCCCCGGTAGCCGTGCAGCCACTCCCGCCGGTGCCGGTCCGCGGCCTCCCGGGCGGCCGCCGCGTCGGGGTCGTCCGGGTGCTCCAGCGCCCACTCGGCCAGCGCACCCGTCCACGCGAACTCGTAGTCGTCCCACTCCTGCGGGCTGCTCACGTAACCGGACACCGGTGTCCAGCCGTCCGCCAGCACCCGGTCCGTGGTGGTCGCCAGGTCCGCGTAGTCGTCCCGGGCCGCGCCCAGCCCGTCCAGGGCCGCCCGGGACGGCTCCCGCTCCCAGAAGCCCTCGCCGACCAGCACCCGCCCGCCCGGGGCCAGGTGCTCGCGGGCCGCCGCCAGCGTCGGCAGCAGCCCGCCGAAGGCGTGGGTGGCGCCCACGCACAGCACCAGGTCGAAGGGCTCGACCGAGTCGAACTCCCGCGCGTCCACGTGGTGCAGGCCGATCCGGCGCGCCACGCCGAGCACGGTCGCCGCCTCCCTGGCCCGGGTCAGCGCCGCCGCGTCCAGATCCACCCCCACCGCCCGCCAGCGCGGACGCGCCGCCAGCGCCCGGACCAGCCACGCCCCCTCGCCGCAGCCGAGGTCCAGCGCCCGGCCGTCCGCCGCCCCGGCGGTCGCGCGCTCCAGCAGCAGGGCCACCGACTCGTCCGTCAGCGGCGCCGCGATCGGGTGGTGGGCATGGGCGAGACGGGAGATCCTCTGGCGGTCCATTCGAGCAGTATGGAGCCAACCGGCCTGCCGTGCCCGCGAATTCGGGGCCCGGAACGCTCAGGCCCGCGAGTACGTCCGGCCCTTCCACGCCGCGCCCCGGCCCCGCCAGTGCTGCACCGCCGAGTCCACCGTCATCAGCAGGTACAGACCCGCCGTGAAGGGCAGCAGCAGCACGGCCGGCGCCGGCTGCCGGTAGTACCGCACCATCGGCAGGTAGGTGCCCGCCATCAGCGCCCAGGCCGCCCCGCCCGCCACCGCCACCGCCGGCGCCCCCGCGACCAGCCCGGCCGCTGCGGCCACCGGCGGCACCAGGTACACCAGCCCCAGCCCCAGCACCGTCCCGAGCAGTAGCAGCGGCGAATGCCGCAACTGGGCGTACGCGCTGCGCGACACCATCCGCCACAACTGCTCCAGCCGGGGGTACGGTCGGACGCTGTCCACCGCCCCGGCCAGCCCCAGCCAGGTCCGCCCGCCCGAGGACTTCACCGCCCGCGCCAGCGACACGTCGTCGATCACCGCACCCCGGATCGCGGCCACCCCGCCGGCCCGCTCCAGCGCCTCCCGCCGCACCAGCGAACAGCCGCCCGCCGCGGCCGCCGTCCGCCCACCGGGCCGGTTGCTCCAGCGGAACGGGTACAGCTGCGCGAAGAAGTAGACGAAGGCCGGCACGATCAGCCGCTCCCAGCCGGTCTCCACCCGCAGCCGGGCCATCTGCGACACCAGGTCCAGTCCGTTGCTCTCCGCCGCAGCCACCAGCTCCGCCAGCGAGTCGGGCCCGTGCGCGATGTCCGCGTCCGTCAGCAGCAGGTACTCGACGTCCGGACCGGCCAGCTCCACCCCGTGCCGCAGCGCCCACAACTTGCCCGTCCACCCCGGGGGCAACGGGGGAGGAGTCGTGACGGTCAGCTCCAGCCCGTCCATCGTCCGCAGCTCCGCCGCCACCGCGCCCGTGCCGTCCGAACTGTGGTCGTCCACCAGGATCACCCGCGCCCGCCCCGGGTACTTCTGGGCCAGCAGCGTCGGCAGGCTCACCGGCAGCACCTGCGCCTCGTCCCGGGCCGGCACCACCACCGCCGCCTGCGGCCAGCGCACCGGCGGACGGCGCGGCGGCAACCGCACGTCGGTGCGCCAGAACAGCCCGTGGCAGCACGCCAACCAGAGCCAGACCAGCAGGGAGAACGCGGCGATCCACAACAGGACGGTCACTCCCGCAGTTTGCCGCAGAACCGGCCGGATCGGGCGGATCGACTAAAGTCTTGCCCCGTGAAGATCGCACTGATGGACTCCGGAATCGGCCTGCTGGCCGCCGCCGCCGCCCTTCGGAAGCTGCGCCCGGACGTCGATCTGGTGCTCTCCTCCGACCCGGCTTCGATGCCCTGGGGGCCGCGCACCTCCGAAGAGGTCACCGACCTCGCCCGCGGCTGCTCGCTCGCCGCCGCGGCGCTCGAACCGGACGCGCTGGTCATCGCCTGCAACACCGCCTCCGTGCACGCGCTCGCCACCCTCCGGGCCGAACTCGAACCCGGACTGCCCGTCGTCGGCACCGTCCCGGCGATCAAGCCCGCCGCCGCTCTCGGCGGCTCCGTGGCCATCTGGGCCACCCCGGCCACCACCGGCAGCGCTTACCAGCGCGGCCTGATCCGCGACTTCGGCGGCACCGCGGACGTGACCGAGGTGGCCTGCCCCGGCCTCGCCGACGCCATCGAACACGGCGACGACGCCGCCATCACCGCCGCCATCGCCGACGCCGCCGCCCGCACCCCCGCCGGCACCGCCGCGATCGTCCTCGGTTGCACGCACTACGAACTGGTCGACGACCGCATCCGCGCCGCCGTCGCCCCCACCGCCTCCCCGGCGCTCACCCTGCACGGCTCCGCCGACGCCGTCGCCGCCCAGGCCCTGCGCCGGGTCACCGACCCCACGCGCACCGGCGCCGGCACCATCACCGTGCTCCACGCCGGCGCCCCTGCCGCCCTCCCCCCGGCCGCACTCCTCTATCCCCAGGGGCGCACCCTCGCCGCCCTGATGTGCAGCACGCTGCCGGCGTGACACCCACCGCCCTCGCGGAGCACTTCGCCCCCCGGCGAGCCGCTGACGGGCCCCCGCCGGTCCGCCACCGGGCCAATTTTCGCCCGCCGGCGGTCCACCCTTCAGCCCGCGCGGAAGGCCACCGCAGCTGATCCCCATCCGGGGCAGCCGAGAGCAGGCTCTCTGTCATGAGCTGAGGGGCAAATCTTTGCCCTCCAACCTCGGGGGTCGGTCGAGGAGTCCCGTGGTGGCCGGCCGTCCCGGTCTTCCGCGGAGGCTGCCTGTCCGGGGCGGCTGATGCAGGAAGTCGGCCTGCCCGACGGTCTGTGCCCGTGAGGCAAGGCCTTGCCCCACGGGCGGGTGGTTTGCCGCTGAGGCGGGGCCAAATTTCGCCCCCCAGAGGTCCGGTACCTCTCCCCGACAGGGCTCATTTTTGCTCCTGAGCGCTCCTGAGCGCTCCTGAGCGACCCTGAGTCCCTCTGCGTCCCCTCGCGCGCCCCGGCCGGTCAGGCGACGGCTTGGCGGCGCCAGCGGCGGTAGGCGGGTTCGAGGCCGGAGAGGATGGTGTCGAAGCGGCGGGTGCTGGTGGTGGAGTCGACCTGGAGGCGGCTGATCTGGAGCGGGTGGGAGGGGATGCGGGGGCCGAGCCGGTGGTCGGAGAGGAAGCCGAGGCGGTAGCCGAGCTCCTGGAGGACGGTTTCGGCACGCGGGTCGTGCCCGCCGTCCGGGTAGGCGAAGGCGATCGGGGGTTCGCCGAGCCAGCGGGTGAGGGCTTCGTGGGCGCCGGTGATCTCGGCGCGGACGGTGGCGTCGTCGCAGCGGCCGAGGCAGGGGTGCCCCTGGGTGTGGTTGCCGATGGCGACGCCGCCGTCGCGCAGGGCGAGCAGGTCGGCGGGGGTGAGCTGCTCCTGGCGGGGCGGGCGGCGGTCGGCGCTGACCCGTAGCTCGTGCAGGCTGCGCCGCCGGTCGGGGTCGGGCATGGCCTTGAGCCGGGGGAGCAGCTGGGAGGGGTGCCCGCAGTCGAGCGAGCGGGCACGGCCGCCGTGCCGGGCGAGGAAGTCGGCCTCGTGCCACCAGAAGGGGCGTTCGGTGCCGATGAGCTCGGAGATGACGAAGGCGGTGGCGGGGATGCCGCGGGCGTCGAGGGCGGGCAGGGCGTGGGTGAGGACGCTGCGGTCGGCGTCGTCGAAGGTGACCAGGACGCTGCGGGGCGGCAGCGGCCGCTGTTCGGTGACGGCTTGGAGGACGGCGGTGAGCGAGACCGGGGTGGCGAGTCTTCGGAGCCGGTCGAGCTGGGCGCCGAAGGACCGGTGGTCGGTGACGCCGTGGTAGGCGAGGACTGCGAGGCGTTGTGCGGCGCGGGCGCGGAACAGGGGTTGGACGGGGGCGAACCGCAGCCATTCGCCCCGCGCGTCCGGCCTGCCCCGGTCGGCGGTCGGGTGGCGGCGGGTGGCCGTCGGCAGCGGGCGCACGAACGGGACGGGCCTGGTGGGGGCCATGGAGATCGACGTGGTGGACTGGGACTGCGGCACGGTTCCCCCTCGGTCGCCGAGCGGCGTGGCGGTACCGCCGGAGGACGGAGCCCGGCCTCCGACTCCAGGCGGCGGCGGCTCCGTCTCCTGGGTATTCCGGTCCGCGGTGGGGGGCTCGCACCCTTCCCGCGAACGGCTCCTGGATCGCTCAATGCCATTGAGACCGCTGCACCGAGCGGATGGTTGTACCGGGGGGACGAGGATTTTTCGTGGACTGATGTGAACTGATGTGAACTGAATGTGGAGCCGGAATGCACGACCGGGGCCGGTCCGCGACCTGCTCGGGCGAGGTCGGCGGGCCGGTCGCACCGGGTGGTCGAACGTTCACTCCCTGCGGGCTGCCTCCGGCGTTCGCCGGGGGTACCTTGGGCTCATGGCAGATGCGGACCGTGATCCCTTCCACCTGCACGGCGCGACCAGGATGGCCCGTGCGTGGAGTGGTGGCGCCCTGGTCACCCACCAGCTTCTGCTGGCGGTGGTGGGTTTGGCCTGTCTCGCGCTGGGCATTGTGGTGGCGGTGATCGTTCCGGACAGTGACGGTCCGGCCTGGGCGATGGCGGTGGCGGGCTGTCTGGCCGCGGGAGTGCTGCTGCTCGGCCGGATCGCGTTCGGGCTGCTGCGTTACCGCCGGGGCGCCGCGCTCTAACCTCCTCAGTGACCGGCCGGCCTTCGGTGGACGGCTGTACTTCGATTGCCCTCGGCATTCCGAGCGGCAGATCGAGCAATATTGGTCAGATCGACCGAATTTCGGCCTGTCGGACAATCCTCTGCCCACTTCTTTCACCATTCCCGGGCGACGGCTCCAAGGCGCCTTTACTGTGAATGCGTTCTTGCGGCTCGACGGTGCCGTGGACTCGACGGTGCCGTGGAGGGGAAGAGATGGGCGGCAGCGCCACGTCCGATCCGGGCGGAGAACCGGGCGGAGAACCCGGCAGGAAGCCGGACGGCGCACCGCGCACCACCGTGTCCGCCGGATGAAGCGCGGCGGGGACCTCGCCCTCGCCGCCCTGGCCGGGATCGTCGCGCTCCCGTTGGCCCTGGTGATCGCCGCCCTGCTCCGCTGCACGGCGCGCGGCCCGGTGCTCCTGCGGCTGACCCGGGCCGGACGGCACGGCCGGGAGTTCCAGGTCCTCCGCTTCCGGACCAGCCGGGGAGGACGGCTCGGCGTGCTGCTCCGCCGGACCGGCCTGGACGAGCTGCCCCGGCTGTGGAACGTCGCCCGCGGCGAGATGGGGGTGATCGGCCCCCGGCCCGTCCGCCCCGACCAGGTGGTCCGCTACTCCCGCCGCGAGCGCGGCCGGCTCGCCGTCCGGCCCGGGCTGACCGGCTGGGCCCAGCTCCAGGCCCGCCGCCCGCTCGCCCGGCCGGACTGGGCCGAACTCGACCTCTGGTACGTGGAGCACCGCTCGCTCCGGCTCGACCTGCGGATCCTCGGGCTGACCGTGCTGGCTCTGCTGCGCCCGGAGGGCGGCCTCGCACGATGAGCCCGCGCGTCGCGGGTCGCACGTCGGTGGCGGCGGCCCGGGAGCCTGCCGGACAGGGCCTAGGCTGCGGCGTATGGCCATTCCCCCGTTCCTCGCCGATCTCCGCGCCCTGGTGGGTACCCGCCCGCTCTGGCTGACCGCCGTCGTCGCCGTCGTCCTGGACGACCACGGCCGGGTGCTGCTGGGCCGACGGGCCGACGACGGGAGGTGGGCGCCGGTCGGCGGCATCCTCGACCCCGGCGAGCAGCCCGCCGACGGCGTGGTGCGCGAGTGCCTGGAGGAGACCGGGGTGGTGGCCGTGCCCGAGCTGCTCGCCTCGGTCACCGTCTCGCCGCAGGTCACCTACCCGAACGGCGACGTGACGCAGTACCTGGTGCTGACCTTCCGGTGCCGGGCGGTCGGCGGCGAGGCGAGGGTGAACGACGACGAGTCGCTGGAGGTCGGCTGGTACCCGCTGGACGGGCTGCCGCCGATGATCGAGGTCGAGCACGAGCGGCTGCGCCACGCGCTGGAGTGCGAGGGGTCGGCGGTCTTCGTGTGGGAGGGCAAGGAGCGCCCCTGACCGGCGCACGGCGGACGGTCCGCATCCTCGCCTCCCCTCCCCGGGCGGGCCGGGAGCCCGGGCCCTTCGCCGATGGTAGCCGTCCGGTCACCCCGGGTGGGGGGAATTCGCGAGGCCGCTCAGCCCTTGCGCTGCCGGTAGGCCTCCTCCGCGGCGTCCAGGACGGCGGCGAGGTCGCCGCCCGCGGTGGCGGTGGCGGTGGCCGCCACCGCGCCCTCGACGAACGGCGCGTTCGCGAAGCGGACCGGGAACGGGAGGCCGTGCTCGTCGGCGTCGGACAGCAGGGCGCGCACGGTGGTGACGGCGCTGCCCAGGTCGGCGAGCACCACGACCCCGTGGCCCTGGTCGACCCGGCGGGTGGCGGCGGCCACCAGGACCGCGCTGATGCCGGGGCCGCCCTGGTCCCCGCCGGTCGCGGCGATCGGGGCGGGGGAGTCGGATCCGGTCAGTGCGAGCGCGAGCGCGCGCACCGCGATGGCCAGTTCCTGGCTGTGCGACACCAGGACGATCCCGACCCGGCCGTGCGTGGGGGGCCGGCCGGAGGCGGGCCGGGGCAGCGTGGCGGGCGCGGGTGGCGTGCGGGGCGCCGGGGGGTGGGCCGAGGGGGCGTCGGAGATGGGGATGACATCGGCGCGGGTGCCGTCCCGGCGGCTCATCGGCTGCTCCCTCTGGGCGGTGGCGGGTGGTGGTGGGCGGTGCTGGGCGAGGTGGTGCGGGCCGCGTCCGGTGCGCATCGGGTTCGCGGGGCCGGGGCGGGCCGTCGAGGGCCCGTGTACGGCCGGCGGGGGTGGTCCCCCGCGCTGCCAAGCACTCTGGCAGCTCCGGTGGCCCCCGTCGGGCGGGACACGCGTTGAGCGGGCCTCCTGCGGCGTCCGGGCCCGGCTGGTGGAGTCCTCGTCAACCCGCTGACCGGGGCGGGCGGGTGTGGTTAGGCTGGCCGGGAAAGCCGTCGGGAGGAGACCGGGTAGTGGCAGTCAACAGTGGGATCGACGTGGAGGCGGGCGGCGCGGAGCCGCAGCTGGCGCCGAGCGGGAAGCCGAAGGTGGACTTCAGCGGGGCGAAGTGGCTGTGCAGCAGCCAGGGCGTCGGGGATGTCCAGATCGCGTTCGTGGACGGGTACATCGGGATGCGGGACGGCCGCCAGGAGGACGGTCCGGTCCTGGTGTTCACGCCGGGGGAGTGGCGGGCCTTCGTGCTCGGTGCCCGGGACGGCGAGTTCGACCTCACCTGAGCCACCGTCGCACGACCGCGGAGCGGGCCCCGTCGGAACGGGGCCCGCTCCGCGGTCGATTTCGGCCCCGAACATCACAACTGATGATCTATTGAACGTGCCCCGTCAGAATTTCTGTTGACTGTTAGACAAACGCAGCTCAGAGTATGAGCACAGGCAGACGCCGTGCCCACCGCCCCCACGCGGCCAGACACGGCGCCTGCTGTGCGACCCGGCAGCGTTGCCAGGCCATCCTCCCAGTCATCCCCTGCGCACCGGGGTGCGTCGGCCGGTCCCGGCCCACGAGGGGCCGGCAGTCGCCGGGAGGCTGGCGTCGACGCCGAGAGCGACTCGGCGGCGACACCGTTTGCTCGGGACCCGCACGCCCCCACGCGGCGGCGTCCCGAGCAAGATCCGCGGGAGCGACGGGCCGGGGCCCCGCGGATCTGGCTTGTGGTGATGGAACTGTTGGCTTGTCTGCTGTGCTGTGTGCGACGACGAAGCTGGGTGCTCGGCAGTTCGGCACGACGATGTGCACAGTGAGGGAAACGCGTGTAGGGCCGCGTTGCGACATGCCGTCCCCCCGGAGGGTGAAACCCAGAACGGCTGTCGTGCTGAACCGAACGTAGCCCGGACGGTTGCTCAGAGTCAACATTGGTCTCTGAGCGTCGATCTCCCGACGGTGCCCCACCCACCTCGCGAGCGTGGTGTGCCGGGCACGTACGATGTTCCCATGTCTTTTCTCCGCCGTCGCTCCGGACAGCCCGCCGGCCCGGACTTCGACGTGCTCGCGATGGACCCGGGTGACTGGCCCGGCGACTTCGGTGCGGCCATGATGACCGGCCCGGACGGCTCCTGCCAGGGGATTTTCCTGCGCTACGACCTGTTCGGCGGCAGAGGCCCGGCGATGTTCATCGGCAACCTCCCCGAGGGCTCGCCCGCCCGGGAGACCGGCGACAGCGTGCCCTTCGAGGTGCGGCAGCTGCTCGCGGCGCTGGAGAACGACGAGCCGGTCGACTTCGTCTCGGCCGAGGACTTCCCGGTGATGCTCGGGGACGACCTGCTGATCGTGAAGAAGGTCAAGGTCAGCGAGGAGCGGGTGTTCTGCGCCCAGTTCGGGCGCAGCGACGGCGTCCAGGTCACCATCGCGTCCTGGGACCGACCGATTTCGGACGACCTGTATCAGCTGTTGAAGCCGCTCCCGGCCGACATGTTCCAGCAGGGCTGACCGGCCTCGACCGGGGCTCGGACGCCGCTTGACGGTTTCGATCACAGGTTCGTACAGTCGCGAACATGTCGTGCCGTCTCCCGCTGCTGACCCGTCGCAGCTATCTGGACCTGCGGCGCACCGCCAGCGCGGTGTGTCCGGGCCGCTGAGGGGGATTCGTCCCCGAGGCGGCGGGCGGCCGGCCGTTCGTGGCCGGCGCCGAATCCGGGGGCGGGCCGTGAACTGACCTCCGAGGCCGCCCGTCCGGTACCGCGCGCCCGTCCGGCGTGCCGCCCGCATCTGCCGCGCCCACGCTGCCGCCCGGAGGCCCCAGCACCATGACGACCACCGCCGCTGACCGTTCGCCCGCGGACCGCCCGTCCGACACCGCGACCGCCGCCGTGCCCGACACCGCCTCGGGAGCGTCGGATTCCGGCCACCCCGCGCCCGATCCCGCGCCCGACCGCTCGGCCGTCGTCGCGGCCCTCGCCGGACTGCCCCGGGTGGTCGACCTGCTCTCCGCCCGCGCCGAGGAGCACGACCGCGACGCCACCTTCCCGTACCAGGGCATCGAGGCGGTGCACGAGGCCGGACTGCTCACCCTGACCGTCTCCCAGCGGTACGGCGGACCGGGCGGCACGCTCGCCGACACCGTCCGGGTACTGGCCCAACTCGGGCGCGGGGACGCCTCGGTGGCCGTGGTCACCGCCTTCACGCTGCTCCAGCACGCCGAGCAGGCCCGCCGTGCCTCCTGGCCGACGGCGGGCTACCGGCGGCTGCTCACCGAGTCCCGGCGCGGGCCCGCCCTGGTCAACACGCTGCGCGCGGAGCCCGGCGGCCGACCCGGAGCGCTGCCGGACACGGTGGCCCGGCGGGACGGCGAGGGCTGGCTGTTGACGGGCCGGAAGACGTACTGCACCGGCGCCGAGGCGCTGGCCTGGATGGCGGTGACGGCACGGACCGACGAGCCGGAGCCGAGGCTGGGGACGTTCCTGGTCCGCGGCGAGAGCGAGGGCCTGGAGATCGACCCGACCTGGGACCAGGTCGGCCTGCGGGCCAGCGCCAGCCACGACGTGGTGCTGGAGCAGGTCCGGGTGCCGACCGAGCTCGCGCTCGGCCTCACCGCTCCCAAGGGCGGCGCGGCGGACGCGGCCGGGGCCGCCGAACTCTCCCTCGCCTGGCACGACCTGGCGCTCTCCGCGGTGGCGATCGGGGTGGCTCGCGCCGCCCAGTCCTGGCTGATCCGCTTCCTCAACCAGCGCACTCCGGCCAATCTGACCGAGCCGCTCGGCACCCTGCCCCGCTACCGCTGCGCCCTCGGCGAGATCGAGGCCCAGCTGATCGGCGCCGAGGAACTGGTCGAGGGGCTGGCCCCCCGGGTGGACCGGGGCGAGCCGGACGCGGTCGCCCGGACCGGCCCGGCCCACCTGCTGGCCACCCGGGCCGCGACGGCGGCGGTCCAGCAGGCGGTCTCGCTCACCGGCAACCCCGGCCTGAGCCGGCGTCACCCGCTGGAGCGCTACCTGCGGGACGTGCTGAGCAGCCGGGTGCACCTCGCCCCGGACGAGGCCGTCCTGGAGGCCGCCGGCCGGGCCGCCCTGGAGCGCGGCGGCCGGCCGTAGCGGATTCCGGGCCCCGGGGGCTCGGGGCCCGGAGCCTCAGCGGGTTCCGACCGCGGCCCGGACGGCCCGGCGGGCGAGCGCGGCGTCGTCGTAGAGCCGGCGGATCATGATCCGCTGCTCCTCGCCGGCGCCCGGCACGTCGTACAGCCGGATCTCCCGCATCAGCACCAGCACCAGGTTGACCAGGAACGCGTCCCGGGCCAGCGTGCCGCCGCTCTGGGCGAGTTGGCTGATCTGGCGGCGCGCCGCGGTGTCGCCGGACAGCACGCTCCACAGCACCGCCAGGTCGTAGCCGGGCAGGTACCAGCCGGCCTGCTCCCAGTCCACCAGCACCGGGCCGGACGGCGCCAGCAGCATGTTGCTGAGCAGGGCGTCGCCGTGGCAGAGCTGGAGCGGGGTGTGGCCGAGGCCGTGCAGCAGGCCGCGCAGGTCGCCGGCGTCCCGGTCGGTGAGCTGGCCCACCGAGTGGTAACGGGCGATCTCCATCGGGTAGTCCATGCGTGGCTGGAACACGTCGGTCGGCGGCCGCCACAGGTTGAGCGTCCGGACGGCGGTCAGCAGCGCCCGCACCTCGCCCGGGGTGGGCGCGTTGACCGGGTGGCGCTCCCGCGCGGCCGGGCGCCCGGGAACGCGCTCCATGACGAGCACGCAACGGTCGTGGTCGGCGGCGACCAGCCGGGGCAGCCGCACCGGCGGGCGGTGCCGGACGAACGCCCGGTAGACCGCCACCTCGTGGTGGAAGTCGGCCACCAACTGCTCGAAGTAGCCACTCCGCACCGCCTGCGGCGCCAGGCACTTGGCGACCACCGGGGCCCGCCCGATGGTGCCCGCCACCAGGATGTGGCGGCTGCCCTCGCGCAGCACCTGGCGCGGGGTGAACGCGGGACATATCCGCGCGACGCTCGCCAGCGCGGCCCGCACCGCCGGGGTCTGCAGCGCCGACGGGTCGATCCGCTCGGGGCCGCCGACCTGGCCGGGCCGGTGCGGCGGGCGCAGCACCCGGCCGTCGGCCTGGCGGGCGAGCGGGAGCCGGCCGCCGACGGGCGGGGCCGCTTCGGGGCCGCGGAGCCCCAGCGCCGTACGGCCGGACGGGACCCGGGCGTCCGTGGACCGGCCGTCGGTGCCGTGCGGGGCCACCGGGCGGCTCGACGGGGGCACCTGCTTCGGCCCGGGGCGCCCGGCGGCCGCGGTGGGGGGGCGCAGCGCGGTGCGGGTCGCGGTCGGCGAGGGGGTCGTCGCTGAGGAGTACATGGGGTGAGGGTGGTCCCTTTCTGTCCGTCGGCAGGTGCGCCCCGCGGTGCGGGGAGGGCCGGTGCCGCGTGCTTCCTGGCGTGACGGCGGCCCTGACTCGGTGCGGTGGGTGGTGCGCGGGCGCCGGGCACGGACGCGGGGTCGGAAGACCCGGACGACGGCGGTGCTCCGGCCGTCCGCACCCTGGGGAGTACGGTCGGCCGGACTGCCGTGGCCGTGCCCGGCGCCCCCGCGCCACCCGGCCGCGCCACCCCCTCGGGTGAGGACCGGGAGCGTCCCGTGCCACGGTCGGGGGACTGCCCCGACGCCGGTGGGACGCCGCCCGACCCGGGGGCGAGGTGGCGCACCCCTACAACACACCCGCGGCGCACTGGCTTAGTAGTCTGGCGGGCCCTGGCGAACGGTGGCGAATGCTCGCCTGGCACTTGCCGGAGCCTCTAGCCTCGAATCAGCCGAGGAACCTGGGGGCTTCGTTGAGCAGGGAACCCAACACCCGACTCGCTGACTTGTTCGTCCTGACCGGTTGGTCGAAGGGCGAGCTCGCGCGGCTGGTCAACCGTCGGGGTGCCGCGATGGGGCAGCAGCAGCTGTCCACCGACACGTCGAGGGTACGGCGCTGGATCGAGCAGGGGGAGATCCCCCGGGATCCGGTGCCGAGGGTGCTGGCGGCCGTGTTCACGGAGCGGCTCGGCCGTGTCGTCACCACTGAGGACCTCGGTCTGGAACGACACCGGCCCACCAGGTCCGGAGCGGCGCAGTCCGCAGCAGTGCCATGGTCGCCGGATCGAACGGCCGCGGTCCTCACCGAGTTCACGGGAATGGACCTCATGCTGAACCGACGTGGATTGGTGGGCGCGGGTGCCGCGCTCACGGCCGGAACGGTCATCGCCGATTCGTTGAAGGGCTGGCTCGGGGGGGACGCGGTCGCGTACGCGGCCGCGGTCCCCGGGCCGCGCCAGGTGATCACCCAGGGCGGGGCGCGCCCCGCGGTGGACGTGTACGACGCGGGCCCGGTCGGGCTCGACGAGGTGGAGTCGCTGGAGCGCTCGGTCCAGGTGTTCCGCGCCTGGGACGCGGCGCGCGGCGGCGGGCTCCAGCGCAAGGCGGTGGTCGGTCAACTGAACGAGGTGGGAGGCCTGCTGACGCACCGGCACCCCCCGGCGGTGGAGCAGCGGCTGTGGCTGGTCGCGGCCAACCTGGCGGTGCTGGCGGGCTGGATGTCGCACGACGTGGGCCTGGAGCCCACCGCCCAGCGGTACTTCATGATCGCGGCGGAGTCGGCCAAGGAGGCCGGCGACCGGCCGCGGGCCGGCGAGGCGATCTCCCGGGCCGCGCGGCAGATGGTCCACCTGGGCCGGGCCGACGACGCGATCGACCTGATGTCGGCGGCCAAGGCGGCCGGCGGCCGGGTGCTGCCGAGAACGCGCGCGATGCTGAACACCGTCGAGGCCTGGGCGCACGCCTCGATCGGGCACTCCCAGGACACCTGGCGGCTGCTCGGCGAGGCCGAGGACCTGTTCGCCGAGGGGGCGCCGGAGCCGCCGCCGTCCTGGATGCAGGTGTTCGACGAGGCCGAACTGCGCGGCATGCAGGCGCTGGTGCTGCGCACGCTGGCGGAGCACGACCCCTCGGCGGCGGCGCAGGCGCAGCGGCACGCGGAGCGGGTGATCACCCTGCGGGAGGGCACCGGGCAGCTGCGCTCGGCGCTGTTCGACCGGATCACCCTGGCCTCGGTGCACTGGCTGAGCGGAGAGCCGGACGCGGCGGAGTTCCAGGCCAAGATGGTGATGAACCTGATCGGCCAGAACTCCTCGCACCGGACCTGGGACCGGCTGCGTGAGATGTACCGGCTGACCGCGCGCTACCGGGGCCTGCCGGTGGTGGACGAGCTGCGGGCCGAGCTGGGGCGGGAGTTGCGGGCGGCGGACGCGAAGAAGCGGCCGAAGCGGTCCTGAGGCCTGGGGGTCCTGAGACGTGGAGGTTGTGCGGCCCGGAGCTTTTGAGGCCCGGAGCTTCTGAGGCCCCGGCGGGCCCCGGTCAGTTCGGGGGTGCCGGCCGCAGCAGCATGCGCAGGGCGGTGACGGTGCCGTCCGTGCCGAGGACGGGCTCGCCCGCGCACTCGACGCTGGCGTGCGGGGCGCCGTCGCGGCGGATCCGCAGGGTGCCGGCGGAGATACGGCCGTGGATCAGGGCGTCGGTCATCATCCGGCGCAGCACGGGCCGGTCGGCCTCGGGGAGGCGGTCGGGCAGCCGGTCCAGGCTGAGCGGGCCGTTGCCCGGGTCGCAGCCGAGGAGCTGGTAGGTGTCCGCGTTCCAGTGGACGCGGTCGGTGAGGAGGTCCCATTCGGCTGAGCCGATGAGGTGGTCGCCGTCGGCGTCGGGTCCGTCGCCGAGGTCGGGGTTCTTGGACGGCTCCTGCGCCGTGCCGTCCACTCTGCCGTCCGTTCCGCTGTCGGCGTCGCCGCTCGGTTCGCCGCGCGCGCCGTCGTCCGTCGCGCCCGCCGGGGCGCCGTCCACCGTGGCGGTGTCCGGCGGGCGGGCGGCGCCTATGGGCATCTTCATGGCGGGTCCATGGCTCGGGGGTGGCCCGCCGCGTGCGGGCCGTCGGTGGTGAGAAGACTGTGGCACAGCGCCCTCGCCCCTGCGGGCGATTTGGACATAACGCAGGCAAAATTCCCCTGGCATATGCCACTGTGGCAGCAGCCTTCGTCGCCCTGTGTGCGGAAGGTGGCGCGAGGCGGTAACCTTCGGTGATTCCGGCGCCCGGGCGCCCACCGCAGTACCGACCAGAGACCCCGGCGACGGAAATCCCGTTGCCACTACGACCGCCGCAACGGATGCTGACCTCATGTTCGAGCCAGTGATAGCACCCAGTGCCAGCCTCCTCGGCCTCCTGCAGCGAGGCCGCGGTGACGGGCAGCTCCACGCGCTGGCCGCCGACCGTACCGAGGCCATCGCCGCGCTGGAGGAGTGCGTCACCAGGGATCCGCGAGCCGACTGGCAGGTCGAGAACCGCTCCCTCTACTACGCCCGCCTCTACATGGAGCTGGAAGCCTCCCTCGACGGCATCGAGGACCACCTCCACTCCGCCGAGGACCTCGTCAGCGACGACGAGAACCGCACCGGCCTCGCCCTCTCCGTCCTGGGCCACCTCGCCGCGTACGGCCGGCGCGACGCGCTGCTGATGCTGCGCGAGTACACCGCCACCGGCGCCAACTGGGCCTGGGCCCTCGACGAGCTCGCCCTGCGCGACGACGACCGCGGCCTGCTGCTGCTCGGCACCGCCGTCCTGGACCGCTTCGCCCCGGGCCCCGAGGGCGACGCCGAGCTGCGCGAGTTCATCCGCAACGCCTACGAGCCCCGGCCCTGGCGGCTGTGGGCGGCCTACCACCCGAGAGTGGCGGCGGCCAGCGAGCAGTCACCCTTCGACCTCTGGCAGCGCCAGCTCAACCGCGGCGGCGTCACCCCGGGCTGGTCCACCGCCGACGTCCTGGCCTGGGCCGATCAGGGGAGCCTGGGCGCCCTCGGGGCCGGCGCCTTCCTCGGCGGAGCCGACAGCCGGCCCGAGCCCGCGCCCGACGCCGCCGATCCGGCCGCGCCCGACGCCGTGGACCGCCGGGCCGCCGCGGCCGCCCGCTGCCTGACCGCCGTCGTCCGGCCCGAGGACCGCCCCGCCGTGCTGGAGGCCGCCCGCGGGGGCCTGCCCGGCGCCCGCCGGGCCGCACTGCGCTACCTGGTCGACCAGCGCGACCCGGCCGCCGTCGAGCTGATCGAGGCCGCCGCCGTCGACGTCGACGACCGGATCGTGCGCGCAGCCCTGGAACTGGTCGGCCGGATGCGCGGCCCCGAGGTCCTGGCGCAGGCCCGCCGCTGGGCCGACCCGGCCACCGGGGGCGCGGACAGCGCGCTCGGCGAGGCCGCCGTCAAACTGCTCGCCGACGCCGGGGAGCCGGCCGACGCACCGCTCGTCGTCGACGGGTTGCGCCGCTGGGTCTCCGTCCGCGGGGTCAGTGGTACCGGGCTCGGCTCGCTGGTCGACGGTGCGGGGCGGCTGGTCGCCGCCGACGCCGTCCCCGTGCTGCGCCACATCTACGGGGAGGCTGCCTCCTCCGAACTGCGCGGCCGCGCCGCCCGGGCGCTCGCCGTGACCGATGTGCACTTCCCCGAGGGCCCCGCCGTCGAGTGCCTCTGGGACTGCGAGGAGTCCACGCGGGAGCTCGCCGCGCGCCATGTCGCCACCACGGGTGACGCGCGCGTGCTGGAGCGCCTGCGCCGGCTCGCCGCAGATCCGGCCGAGGAGGCCGAGGTCCACGCCGCCGTCCGCGGCCGGCTGACCGCCGCCCGGGAGTTCGGGCGGTAGGGCCCCGCAGGCCCCGCAGGCCGGTGGCTGCCTCCCCGATCCTGGCGAACGACGGGCCGGGACACCCCCTCGGGTGTCCCGGCCCACTGCTGTTCCGGGGTCCTGCTGGAACGCGGTCCTGGTGGAACGCGGTTCTACTTCACGACGCCCGCGTCCGGGGCCAGCACACCGCCGGCCACCAGTCCGATGATCAGGACGCCGAGCAGCACCCGGTAGACCACGAACGGCAGGAAGCTGTGGTGCGAGATGTACTTGAGGAACCAGGCGATCGCCGCGTAGCCGACCGCGAAGGCGATCGCGGTGGCCAGGATGGTCGGCCCCCAGGCCGGCGCCGGGCCCTCGCCGATCTTGAACAGCTCCAGTGCCCCCGAGGCGAGCACCGCCGGGATCGCCAGCAGGAAGGAGTAGCGGGCCGCCGCCTCCCGGCTGTAGCCGAGCAGCAGGCCCGCGCTGATCGTGCCGCCGGAGCGGGACACCCCCGGGATCAGTGCGAGCGCCTGGGCGAGGCCGTAGACGCCCGCGTGCGGCAGGGTGAGGTCGGTGATCGGCCGGGCGTGCCGGACCGCGCGGGTGCGGTCGGCGAAGGCCAGCAGCAGGCCGAAGACGATCAACGTGGTGCCGATGATCCGCAGATCGCGCAGGTGGGTCTCGATGGTGTCCTGGAACAGCTTGCCGAGGATGCCGATCGGCAGCGTGCCGATGATCACGAACCAGCCCATCCGGGCGTCCGGGTCCGAGCGCAGCGCCGGGCGGAACAGCGACAGCGTCCAGGTCCGCACGATCGAGACGATGTCCCGGCGGAAGTAGATCAGCACCGCGGTCTCGGTGCCGAGCTGGGTCACGGCGGTGAAGGCCGCGCCCGGGTCGTCCCAGCCCAGCAGGGCGGAGAAGACCCGCAGGTGGGCACTGGAGGAGACGGGCAGGAACTCGGTGAGCCCCTGGATCAGACCGAGAAGGGCCCCGTGGAACCAGTCGATCACCAGACACCCACCAGGGGTATCCGTGAGTCGTCGTACATGTGCGGTCCTCGCAGGTCGGAGCGGGCGTGCGGGCAGGCGGACAGGCCGCGACCCGCACGGCCATCGGGCCGTGCACGGGCGGGCGCGCGGCCGATGGTACGGGGTGAAGATGACTATTCTTTGTTCACCCTTTGACCCGGCTTTGCCCGTCGGTCCTTCCGCGACCCGCTGACTCCTCCGTCGACCCTTCCGCCTGGCCTTCTGCCTGGCCTTCCGCCTGCCCTTCCGCCGCTCAGCCGGCGGGCCGGACGCGGACCCACGTGCGGTCCTTGGTCAGGTAGCTCTCGACCGTCAGACCGGCGTCCGCCAGCGCCCGGTCGAACGCGGCGGTGGTGAGCGGCCGGGAACGGAAGGTGTGCGTCCAACGGCCGTCCGGGAACTCGTACTCGGCGTGGACGGAGTTCACGCCGTCCCCGACCGGCGTCGAGGAGACGATGCGCGACACGCCGTCGGTGCCGAGCCTGCCCTCGCGCGGCACGTTGAGGTGCCAGTCCTCGCCCTCCCGCTGCATCAGCACGCAGCCGTCCGCGGCGACGTGGCGGCGGCAGGTCTCCAGCAGGCCTTGGCGGACCGCCTCGTCGCCCGCGTGGATCAGGAAGGAGGCGAGCAGGACGACGTCGAAGCGCTCGCCGAGGTCCAGTCGCTCGATCGGGCTGCGCACGGCGCGGATGCCCGCGCGCACCCTGGCCAGCATCTCGGGAGACTCGTCCACCGCCGTCACGGTGAAGCCGCGATCGGTCAGCGGGTGCGTCATCCGGCCGACGCCGCAGCCCAGTTCGAGGATGGTGGCGCCGGCCGGCACCGCGGCCTCGATCACGTCCGGGGCGTCGCCGACGGGGAGCCGGGCCCAGAGCTCGACGGCGCAGCCGTCCGGGGTGATCGCGCCCGGGCCCGTTCCGTCGTGCCCCTCGCGTCGTACGTTGCCGGTGTGCGTGTCGTTGGCCATGGGCGTCATCGGAACACGGGCAGGGCGGGGAGGGAGGTGCCGCAGCGGGTTTTCGGTCAGTCCGTCAGTCCGTCACTGTCAGCCTGTCGGTACGTCCTCCAGTTCGGCCAGGGTGGCGCGCAGCCAGGCGAGTTCGGCCTCGCTGGTGGCGCGGGCGATCAGCAGCAGGCCGCGGCGGAACGGGTCGGCGAACTCCTCGGCGCCGACCGGGCGGTCGCCGTCGTAGAAGAAGCTCGCCGGCTCGGAGAGGAAGGCCAGGCGGCGGCGGAGCACGGCGGCCTGTGCGGCGGGGTCGTCGAGGTGGCGCAGGAAGGCGAGCAGGGCGAACCAGCGGTTCTCGTCGCTGATGTCCAGCGGCTCGGGCTCGCGCAGCTGGTCGAGCAGTGCGGTGCGGCCGGCCTCGGTGAGGTGGAGGGTGTGCCGGGGTGCGGCGGCGCTGCCGGGCTCGGTCTCGCGGACCAGCAGGCCGTCGGCCTCCAGGCGCTTGATCGCCGGGTAGAGCGTGCCGTCGCTGATCGGGCGGACGTGCCCGGTGAGTGCGGCGAGGTGGCGGCGCAGCTGGTAGCCGTGCAGCGGGCGGTCGTAGAGGAATCCGAGGATCGCGAGCTTCAGCATGGGGCCACTCTCGCAGATTCGTCCCTCGGAGCCTCGGTATATCGGTTCCGTGATACCTCGATGGCGATGTATGGTCTGGGCGTTCCCAGCCCCCGATGGAGGAGGAGTCCCCGTGCTGCGCCACGCCCCCGTCACCCCGAACGGCGACCGGATCCGATGGGTCGAGCTGCCCGGAGCCGAGCCCGCCCGGCTCTACCTGCACGGCCTCGGCGCCAGCTCGCCCGCCTACTTCGCGGCCGCTGCCGCCCACCCGGGGCTCACCGGGCGCCGCTCGCTGCTGCTCGACCTGCTCGGCTTCGGCCTCAGCGACCGGCCCGCCGACTTCGGATACACCCTGGAGGAGCACGCCGACGCCGTCGCCGCGGCCCTGGCGGAGACCGGGCTCGCCGGAGTCGAGGTGATCGGCCACAGCATGGGAGGCGCGATCGCCGTCGTCCTCGCCCACCGGCATCCGGAGTCGGTCTCCCGGCTCGTCCTGGTCGACGCCAACCTGGACCCGGTCACCCCCGGCCGCCGGCCCGGCAGCAGCGGCATCGCGAGCTTCACCGAGGAGGAGTTCCTGGCCGGCGGCCGGGACGAGGTCGCCGCGTGGGTCGGCCCGTCCTGGTGGTCCACGATGCGCCTCGCCGGGCCCGAGGCGCTGTACCGCAGCGCCGTCCACCTGGCCCGGGCGACGGTGCCGACGATGCGCGAACTGCTGCTCGGCCTCGACGTCCCGCGCACCTTCCTGTACCCGGAGGCGGACGGCGAGCCGCGCGGCGCCGACCAGCTCCGGGAGGCGGGCGTACGGTTGGCGGCCGTCCCGGACTGCGGGCACAACATCATGCTCGACAACCTCGACGGCTTCGTCTCGGCGGCCGGCCTCGAACCTCGACCGTAGGCTGGGAAGTCGGAGAGGAGCCCACCTGATGCCTGTTGACGTCCCGCCCGCTCTGACCGCGTCCCTGGAGAAGTCCCTCGGCCCGGATGGTCGCGCCTGGGCGGCCCGGCTTCCCTCGCTGGCAGGCGAGTTGCTCGACCGCTGGGAGCTGCGCCCGGACGGCCCGCCGGCGCACGGCGTCGTCGCCCTGGTGCTGCCGGTGCGGCGGGCCGACGGCACGCCCGCGGCGCTCAAGCTCCAGCCGGTGGACGAGGAGACGGAGGGCGAGCCGGCAGCCCTCCGGGCCTGGGGCGGGCGAGGGGCCGTACGACTCCTCGGCCACGAACCGGCCTCGGGCTCGATGCTGCTGGAACGCCTCGACCCGGGGCGTTCACTGCTGGATGTCGCGGACGACCGCGAGGCGCTGCACGTCCTCGCAGGCCTGCTACGGAAATTGACTGGACGTCAGATCGAAGCCCCGGACCTGCGACGGCTGGCGGACCTCGCCGACGGTCTGCTCGCGAGGGCCCCGGCCGCCACCGCAGCCCTCGCCGACCCGGCCGAGCGGCGCTTGCTCACCGACTGCGCCGCGGCCCTGCGCGAGGTCCGCACCGAGCCCGGCGACCGGCTGCTGCACTGGGACCTGCACTACGGCAACGTCCTCGCCCCGCCCGAGGGCGGCGGCCGCGCCCCCTGGCTCGCCATCGACCCCAAACCGCTCGTCGGGCACCCCGGCTTCGAACTCCTCCCGGCGCTGCGCAACCGCTGGGCCGACGTACTGGCCACCGGCGACGTGGCCCGGGCGCTGCGGTGGCGGTTCGACGTCCTGGTGGAGGCACTGGAACTGGACCGCGAGGCGGCGGTCGGCTGGACGCTCGCCCGGGTGCTGCAGAACGCCGTATGGGCGGTGGAGGACGGGGAGTCGGCGCTCGACCCGGCGCAGCGGGTGGTGGCGGAGCTGCTGTCGGGGCGTTGAGCGGAGCGCGCGCAGCGGGCGGAAAACAGCGGCCGGCAAACCGCGGGCGGCAAACCGCGAGCAGAAACAACGAGCGGAAACAACGAAGGCAAGGAGGTCGCCGACTCTCCTTGCCACTCTCAAGGTATAGCGGACTGGGGGGCTTGCGGCAAGGCCCCGGTCGTGCCGCAGAATGACCGGCCGAAGCCGGGATCTGCGGGCATACCTGGGGGTTTGTGATGATTGACGTGATCGTGGTCGGTGCCGGACCGACCGGGTTGATGCTGGCCGGCGAGTTGCGGTTGCACGGCGTGCAGGTACTCGTGCTGGAGAAGGAGGCGGAGCGGCCCCTGCCGGCCCGGGCGCGCGGTCTGCACGCGCGCAGTCTTGAGGTGATGGACCAGCGCGGGCTGCTGGAGCGGTTCCTCCCGCTCGGCCGGAAGTTCGAGGTCGGCGGCTTCTTCGCCGGCATCGGCAAGGAGTGGCCGGAGCGGCTGGACACCACCCAGGCGTACGTCCTGGCCATCCCGCAGGCGGTCACCGAGCGGCTGCTGACCGAGCACGCGACCGAACTCGGCGCCGAGCTCCGGCGCGGCCGCGAACTGGTGGGGCTGAGCCAGGACGAGGACGGGGTGAGTGCCGAACTGGCCGACGGCACGCGGCTGCGCTCGCGCTACCTCGTCGGCTGCGACGGAGGCCGCAGTGCGGTGCGCAAGCTGCTCGGCGTCGGCTTCCCCGGCGAGCCCTCCAGGGTGGAGACGCTGCTGGGCGACATGGAGCTGGCGGAGGAGCCGGAGACGATCGCCGCCGTCATCGCGGAGGTCCGCAAGACCCAGCTGCGGTTCGGCGCCATCCCCGAGGGGGACGGGGTGTACCGCGTCGTGGTGCCCGCCGAGGGGGTGGCCGAGGACCGTACGGCTGCTCCGACCTTCGAGGAGTTCAAGCACCAGCTGCGGGCCGTCGCGGGCACGGACTTCGGGGCGCACTCGCCACGCTGGCTCTCGCGCTTCGGTGACGCCACCCGGCTGGCCGAGCGCTACCGGGTCGGCCGGGTGCTGCTGGCCGGCGACGCGGCGCACATCCACCCGCCGACCGGCGGGCAGGGGCTCAACCTCGGCGTCCAGGACGCGTTCAACCTGGGCTGGAAGCTGGCCGCCGAGGTCGACGGCTGGGCGCCGGAGGGGCTGCTGGACAGTTACCACGCCGAACGGCACCCGGTGGCCGCCGACGTGCTGGACAACACCCGCGCCCAGATCCAGTTGATGTCCCTGGAGCCCGGCGCCCAGGCGGTGCGCCGCCTGCTGGCGGAGCTGATGGAGTTCGAGGAGGTGAACCGGTACCTGATCGAGAAGATCATCGCGATCGGGGTCCGCTACGACCTCGGCGAAGGGCATGAACTGCTCGGCCGCCGGCTGCGCGACGTGCAGCTGAAGCGCGGCCGTCTCTACGGGCTGATGCACGGCGGCCGCGGGCTGCTGCTCGACCAGACCGGCGGGCTCTCGGTGGCGGGCTGGGCGGACCGGGTCGACCATGTCGTCGACGTCAGCGACGAGTTGGACGTGCCCGCGGTGCTGCTGCGCCCGGACGGCCACGTGGCCTGGGTCGGCGAGGACCAGCAGGGCCTGCGCGGCGACCTGTCCAGGTGGTTCGGCGCCCCGGCCTGAATGCACCGCCGCGGCTGGCCTCGGTGGTGCAGGAACCGCGATCGCGCCGGGAGGCGTGCTGTCGCGGCCGCTCAGCGCTCCCGCAGCAGTACGAAGCGCACCGGCGTGCCCGGGCGTGCCTGGGCGGCCGCCGCGAGGTCGGCGGCGGGGACGACGCCGATCACCGGGTAGCCGCCGGTGGTCGGGTGGTCGGCCAGGAAGACCACCGGCCGCCCGTCCGGCGGGATCTGCACCGCGCCCAACACCATGCCTTCACTGGGTAGTTCACCCGCCCGGGCGCGGGTGACCGGCGGGCCTTCGGTGCGCAGCCCGATCCGGTTGCCGGTCGGGGAGACCAGGTACCCGTCGCGGGCGAGCCGGGTCAGCGCCGAGGGCTCGAACCAGTCCGCGCGCGGGCCGAGCCGCAGCCGCAGCACCAGTTCGGCCGGGGGAGCGGGCAGCGGCACCAGGTCGGGCCGGGGGCGGTCGGGCGGAGGCGGGCCGACCGGCAGCCGGTCGCCGGCGGCGAGCGGGGCCGGTCCGAGGCCGGAGAGCAGGTCCGTCGAGCGGCTGCCCAGGACCGGCGGGACGGCGATCGCGCCCGCGACCGCCAGGTAGCCGCGCACCCCGGCGGTCGCCGCCCCCACCTCCAGCACCGCCCCGGCCGGCACCGCGACCGGAGCACCCCACGCGGCCGCCCGCCCGTCCACCCGGACGGGCGAGGGTGCGCCGGTGACGGCCACGACCACCGGCCCGAGGGCGCGCAGGGCGACCCCGCCGAGCGTGGTCTCCAGCCCGGCGGCGCCCGGCTCGTTGCCGACCAGCCGGTTCGCCGCCCGCAGCGCGGGCTCGTCCAGCGCCCCGGCCCTGGGCACCCCGAGGTGGGCGACGCCGCGCCGTCCGAGGTCCTGGACGGTGGTCAACGGTCCGGGCCGCACCACCAGCAAACCGCTCAACGCCCCCACCCCGTCCGCCCGCACCCCGTCCGCCCGCACCCCGTCCGCCCGCACCCCGTCCGCCGCCGTCCCGCCCCCGGCCGCCCCGTCCGCCGTCGTCCGGGGCCCGCGCGCCGCCCGCCGTCGGCCCGCACCCCCGTTACGCCCGTTCCGCCGTGAACCGCACCCGCACCCCGGGCGCCAGCAGCGCCGCCGGCTCGCGCCCGGTGTCCCAGAGCGCGAGCCCGGTGCGTCCGATCAGCTGCCAGCCGCCGGGGGAGGAGCCCGGGTAGACGCCGGTGTACGGGCCGGCCAGGGCGACCGAGCCGACCGGGACGCTGCTGCGCGGGGTGGCCCGGCGCGGGACCTCGTACCGGGGCGGCAGCCCGGTCAGGTAGCCGAAGCCGGGCGCGAACCCGCAGAAGGCGACCACGTACTCGGGCCCGGTGTGGATCCGTACGGCGGCCTCCTCGGACACCCCCCACAGCGCGGCGACCTCGGCGAGGTCGGCGCCGTCGTACACCGTCGGCACCTCCACCAGCGGCCCGGTCGCCGCCGCGGCCGCCGACGGACGGGCCGTGCGCAGCAGGGCCGCCAGCGCGTCGACGTCCGCGACGCCGTCCAGCAGCACCGTGCGCGCGGCCGGCACGATCTCCTCGACCGCGCCGAGCGCCCGGCTCTCCTGCCGCTCGCGCAGCCATCCGTACAGCGCGGCGACCTGCGCCGTGTCGTCGAGTTCGACCAGCAGCGCCCGCTCGCCGACGCGCCGGACGGCGGCGGGCGTCATGTGAACGCCTCCACCCGGACCCCGGCGGAGGCGAGGGCTCCGCGGATCCGCCAGGCGAGCTGGGCGGCGCCGGGGGTGTCGCCGTGGACGCACAGGGATCGGGCCTCGACGGCGATCCGTTCGCCGCCGACGGCCTCCACCGAGGCGTCCCGGGCGATGCCGACGGCTCGGGTGATCACCGATTCGGGGTCGTGCACCACGGCGTCCGGGTCGCGGCGCGGGACGAGGGTGCCGGCCCAGGTGTACGCGCGGTCGGCGAAGGCCTCGGCGACGACCGCCAGGCCGACGCCCTCGGCGACGGCGAGCAGCCGGGAGCCGGGCAGTCCGAGCACCGGCAGCGGTCCGTCGCAGACCGCCCCGGCCCGCAGCACGCCGGCCACCACGGCCTCGGCCTGTTCGGAGTCGGTGACCACCCGGTTGTAGAGGGCGCCGTGCGGTTTGACGTAGGAGACCCGGGAGCCGGCCGCGCGGGCGAAGACCTGGAGGGCGCCGATCTGGTAGGCGATCTCGTCGGCGAGCTCCTCCGGGGGGACGTCCATGGCCCGGCGGCCGAAGCCGGCCAGGTCGCGGTAGGAGACCTGGGCGCCGATCCGGACGCCGCGTTCGGCGGCCAGCGCGCAGACCCGGCGCATCGTCGACGGATCTCCCGCGTGGAAGCCGCAGGCGACGTTGGCACTGGTCACCACGGACAGCAGGGCCTCGTCGTCGGTCAGCGTCCAGCGTCCGAACCCCTCACCGAGGTCCGCATTGAGATCGATCACCGCATCGGCCACGCCCGTCCGCCTTCCAGCAGCTGTTGAGCCAGATGGTAGGGCCTGCGGATGAAGGCCGTTGCCCGTGACCCGGGCCCAGGGGGCCCACCGGCGTGCGACCCCTGGTCACACGCCCTGGGGCGGCGCTGGGCGGCTCCGACTCAGCTCGCGGCCACCGGCCCCTGGAAGGAACGTTCCAGCGGGCGCAGCGCCCGCAGCACGATCAGCAGCGGGACGACGCCGACGATTCCGAACGACATGTCGATGAATCGCCAGCCCAGGGGGATCCCCCGCAGCGGCCCACAGACCAGGGCCAGGGGGATGACGGCGCCGCAGGCGAGCACCGCCCAGCGGATCACCCAGATGTTGCGGACCGGGTCCTTGATCGGGCCCCAGAAGGCGGCGGCGATCACCAGGTGGGCGAAGGCGAGCCAGTCGGTGCCGTAGGCCAGGAAGGGGTAGCGGTCATTGGTCTCCGCGACGCCGGTGCGGACGCGTTCGATCCAGTCCAGTGCGGCCGGGAAGCGGTCGGCCAGCGGCGCGGCCGGCCCGGTCGCGAGATCGGCCAGCCAGCGGGTCTCGGTCTCCAGCGGGAAGGCCGTCAGGCCGCTCAGCGCCAGGCAGACCACGAAGATCCAGAGCCAGTGCCGGACTCTGCGCAGTACCGCCGCGGGATCGGTGCCCGGATTGGTGTCCATGGTGCGAACCTCCATGCCGAAGAGCAGGCGGGGCCTTGTCCCGTCTGTGCGGAACCGACTCTAGACCCTTGATTTGAACGCGTTCAACTAGCCCCTGACGTGCGGGCACGCCCCAGACGCCGGGCCGGCTCGCGCCCCCAGACGCCGGGCCGGCTCGCGCCCCCAGACGCCGGGCCGGCTCGCGCCCCCGGACGCCGGGCCGGTACGCGCCCCCGGACACGCCGATGCCCGGGTGCCGGAGCACCCGGGCATCGGAACAGCCGGACTACGCGGTGTACGTCGGGACTACGCGGTGTACGTGAAGGTCACCGGGGCACTGGTGCCGCCCGCCGTGGTCACCGTGACGCCCACCGGGCCGGGGCCCGCCGCCGCCGGGGAGGTGGCCGAGCAGAAGGACGGGCCGCAGGAGACGTGCGCGGCCGGCACCCCGCCGAACGCGACCGTCCCGTACGTCAGGTTGGTGCCCTGGAGGTACACCTGGGTGCCGCCGGCGGCCGGGCCGCTGGTGTAGGTCAGGTTGCCGACCGTCGGCGCGGGCGGGGGCGGGGGCGGGGCGCCCGTGTAGTCGAAGGCGGCCGGCGCCGCGACCGTGCCGCCGGGCGTCACCACGGAGACGGGTGCGCTGCCCGAGCCGCCGGGCGTGGTCACCGTGCAGGCGGTGTCGGTGCAGGTGCCGGCCGCCGGGACGCCGCCGACCAGCACCATGCCGTGCGCCAGGTTGCTGCCGCTGACGGTCACCGCGGTGCCGCCCGCGCCGGGGCCGGTGGTGGTGTCGAGGCCGTCGACCGTGGGCGGCGCCTGGACGACCGGCGCCGGGGTGGTCCCGTCGACCGACAGGGCCGTCACGTGGCCGGTCGGGTCGGTGTCGTTCGGATTGGACACGGTCACGACGATCTGGCCGGTCAGCTGCTGGGTGTAGTCGCGGCCCACGTTCAGCTTCATGAACTCGTAGCGCCCGGGCCTGCGGGTGCCGATGAGGACGGCGTCCAGGTGGCGCCCGTCGGGCGAGACGGACTCGGTGAAGGTGTAGTCGTACGGGGTGGAGTAGAACATGCCGAGCTCGGTGGTGAGCCCGGGCGGCAGGTCGACGGTGATGTGGGTCGGCCCGGTGAGGTCCTGGGTGCCGGCGGAGGTCCAGCCGACCGAGAGCTTGCCCGGTCCGGGAGGGGTGGTGCCCGGCAGGAAGCCGTTCAGGGCTGCGGTCACGTGCTGCCCCTGAACGGCGGGGGCGTCGGCGGGGGCGGCTGACGAGGCGGCGGCACCGGTGGCGAGGGTGGTCACGGACAGCGCGGCGGCGAAGCCCGCTTTGACCAGTCGAGTGATCATAGGCCGATCATCACGGTAGCGACGCGCAGTCTTCACGGGTTTGCCGAATATCGGTTCGGAATTGGCGGAATCCCGTCGAAATCCCGTTCTGAATTCACCCCCGACACGCCCTCCGGCCTGCCGCGCAGCCCGCCCACAAGGCCCGTTTCGGTCGATGTCGGTGCGAACCTCTAATCTTGTGCACCGTGACCGCCATCGCTGACCCGCCCACCCTGCCCGGCCCCCGGCCGCCCGCCGGGTCCGTCGCGGCGAGGCCCGCGCCCGGCCCCGCCGCCGACGAGGGCCTGGCCCGCCGGCTCAAGGCGCTGGCCTGCACCGCCCCCCTGCACGACCTGGACAACCGCAAGGTCAACCTGGCGGGCGAGTACGGCGGCTACGCGATGGCCGAGGTCGGTCTCGCCGCGATCGACCTGGTCACCCTGCACATGGACTTCGACACCGGCGCCGACCGCGACATAGTGCTCGCCCGCCTGCTGCCCAGGGTCGCCGCCCAGGCCGCCGGCCGCCCCGCCGCCGAGCACGAGCGGGTCGCCCGCTGGGTGCTGGAGTCGCTGATCAACGTCGGCAGCGTCGACCGGGGCTTCCGCGCCGTCTACGGCACCTTCGGCGCGGACGGCGCGTACGTCCGGCGCGACTACGACTTCAAGCTGATCGAGGAGGTCCCCGGCCCCGACGGCGGCGTCTACCTGCGCACCACCGACGAGGCGGTCAACGTCCTGGTCGGCGCGCTCGACACCGACGTCACCTCGGCCCAGATCGCCGCCGAGGTCAAGCTGGAGGTGCTGATCCGCCGCGGCCGCCTGGCCGACGCCCAGCTCGCCGCCGAGCAGGCCCGCTACCGCACCGTCCAGTACGCCGAGACGCTGCGCCGCGCCCTCGACGCGACCCGGCGCAACGTCCGCGCCGTCGACTGGATGCGCGCCATCCCGGACCTCATCGACGAGGCGCTGGACCACATCGCCGACCGCTACCGGCACGAGAACGCGATTCTCACCAACATCCGCAAGGCCCGCGACGAGGCCGAGCCGAACACCCCCGAAGGGGCCGAGAACAAGCGCCGCGCCGCCGAGCTGCTCGACATCGTCAAGGACTGCATCCGCCGCCACACGAAACTGCAGACCCGCCTGCTGGAGGCCGGCCCGCTGTTCCGCGCCGAGCAGGACCGGCAGGCCTTCGCCACCCCCGGCGCCCGCAGCGGCATCGACCTCTACGGCCAGCTGCTCGCCCCCGTGCTGCGGCTGCCGGTCGAGCAGGCCGTCCGCCCCACCGGTGCCTTCTTCGCCCGCGGCGCCGGCCTGCGCACCCCCGTCTCCGTCCGGGTCGCCGACCTGGTCGACCTGCTGCTCACCCCGCCGGTCGAGCGCGAGCACCTCGGCGCCGAACTGCCCGACCCGGACCTGGTCGCCACCCCGGACGACAGCCGCTTCTCCGAAGCCCAGCTGGAGGCCGCGCTGCTCCTGCTCGACCTGCCCGCCGACGCCCCCCGCCGGCTCTCCGGCCTGCTGGCCGAGGCCCGCGGGCAGGACCCGGAGCTGCCGTACCTGGTCGCCCTGTTGGCCGTCCACGCGGCCAGCCCGCCGGTCGGCACCGCCTACCGGCAGGGCGAGGAGCGGCTGCTGTTCGCCGTGGACGACGGCACCCCGCTGCGCGACCCGCAGTTCGGCGGCGCCGACCTGATCGTCGGCAGCGCCCTGCTCGACGCGGCCGGCATGGCCGCCGACCGCAAGGACGCCGGCTGACGAAGCCGCCGTCTCGACGCACCACCAGATCACCCGTACTAGCAACAGCCCCGAGGAGCACCGCCCGTGACGACCCACCACGACACGTCCTGGGCGGCCGAGACCGAACCCGCGGCCCCCGCCCCGATCACCCCGGGCGACGTCGCCGACGCCGCCCGGCTGGTCTCCTTCGGCCTCCAGGCCAAGCTGCTCCCCGCCCGTGACGCCGAGTACGCCGAACTCGTCCGCCGCCACCGCGAGGACCCGCCGTTCGCCCGGCTCGCCGACGCCGTCGCCACCGGCATGGGCCTGGTCGTCCTGGAGGTCTCGCCGCGCGCCGGCATGGCCGTCGCCGCCGCCGAGGACTCGCTGTTCGCCGTCCGGATGGGCGACTACTCGCGCCGCGCCGCCACCGAGTCCACCGACCGCTTCCTGCACGGCCTGGCCCACCTCGCCGTCGCCGCGATGGCCTTCCCCCGGCCCGAGGACCTCGCCGACGACGGCTACCTCGGCCGGATCACCGTCAACGGCGTCGACGCCTTCGTCCGCCAGGCCTGCCGCCGCCTGGAGGAGCAGGCCGCGACCGAGGGCGACAACACCGACCCGCAGTCCGACGCCCCCGGCCTGGAGGCCGCCTGGCGGGTCTGGGCCCGGCGCACCGCCACCGGCGCCACCAAGGACGCCCGCCGGCTCTCCGGCTCCACCATCGGCATCGTCGCCAAGGCCGTGCTGTTCCTGGTCGACTCCGGCTTCCTGCAGAAGGTCTCCGACGACTCCGGCGGCACCTACCGCACCACCGCCCGCTACCAGCTCCAGGTCCGCGACCTGGCCGGCAGCGCGGCCATGGCCGAACTGCTCGACCTCGGCATCGTCCCGGTCTCCGACGGCACCGCCAGCCTGCTGCCGCCGGACACCGGCGACGAACTGGTGGCCGACGCAGGCCTGCCGTTCCACTCGCTCTGACACCCCTACCCGACTCGCCCACGGAGAACCGCCGCACATGTACGAGCTCAACCGGGTCCGCCTCTACTCGATCGGACCGGCCGGCGCCCGCTACGCCGACACGGTGCTCGACCTGCGCGGTGTCGGCGAGCCCGTCGCCGACCCGGCCCCGCAGCAGATCGGCCTGTTCGGCGAGGACACCGAGGGCCCGGTCCGCCGCCCCGCCCCGGCCGGCGTGCTCTTCCTGGAGAACGGCGGCGGCAAGTCCGTCCTGCTCAAACTGATCTTCTCGGTGATGCTCCCCGGCCACCGCAACACCCTCGGCGGCGCCAGCTCCGGCGTGCTGCGCAAGTTCCTGCTCGCCGACGACTGCGGCCACGTCGCGCTGGAGTGGCAGCACACCGTCACCGGCGAGCTGATCGTGGTCGGCAAGGTCAGCGAGTGGCGCGGCCGCCAGGTCTCCTCCGACCCGCGCAAGTTCGCCGAGACCTGGTACTCCTTCCGCCCCGGCCCCGGCCTCACCCTGGACTCGCTGCCGGTCGCCGAACGCATCGGCCTGGCCGGCGACCAGAAGGCCCGCGGCCGCCGCCGCACCATGAAGGGCTTCCGCGACGCCCTCACCGAGGCCGGCAAGGCCCACCCGCACCTCGACCTGGTCTTCGAGGACGGCCACGACCGCTGGACCGAGCACCTCGGCGAACTCGGCCTCGACCCCGAACTCTTCCGCTACCAGCGCGAGATGAACGCCGACGAGGGCGAGGCCGCCGGCCTCTTCGCGGTCAAGCACGACAGCGACTTCACCGACCTGCTGCTGCGCGCCGTCACCGACACCCGGGACACCGACGGCCTCGCCGACCTCGTCCACGGCTTCGCCGCCAAGCTCGGCCGCCGCGCCGAACTCACCGCCGAACGCGACTTCACCGCCGGCTCCCTCGACCTGCTGGAACGCATCGTCGAGGCCACCGGCGCCCGCGAGAGCGTCCGCGAGGCCCACCGCACCGCCGAACGCCGCACCCGACGCCTCGCCCACGCCCTCACCTCCCGCGCCGCCGCCGAACGCGACCGCGCCCAGGACCTCGCCATCGAGGTCGCCGCCGCCGCGGGCGCCGTCACCGCCGCCGAGGCCGACCGCACCCGGCACACCCTCATCACCGCCGAACTCACCCACCGGCACGCCACCCTGGGCCTCGCCGCGGCCACCGCCGAGGCCGCCGCACTGCGCCGCGAACTCATCGACGCCCGCACCCTGCACTCCGCCTGGCAGGCCGCCGAGGCCGTCCTGCGCCAGCGCGCCGCCGCCGACCGGATCACCCGGGTCGCCGCCGCCATCCGCGAGGCCGAACTCGACGCCGCCCCCGCGCTCGCCGCCCGTGCCCGCGCCGCCACCGCCCTGGCCCGCGCCCTGGAAGGCGCCGCTGCGGCCGCCGAGGCCCGTGCCGACACCGAGGAGCAGCGCGCCGGCGAGCTCCAGGACGACGGTGCCAAGGCCCAGTCCGACGCCACCGAGGCCGCCACCGCCGCCCAGAAGGCCCGCAGCGAGGTCGACCACCTGCGCCAGCGCCTCGCCGAGGTCGAGCAGGAGACCGCCGCCGCCGTCGAGGCCGGCTTCATCGACGCCGACGGCGACGTCGACCCGGCCCGCGCCGCCCTGCACGCCGCCGACGTCGAGAAGGCCGCCGGCGCCGCCCTCGCCCAGGCCCGTACGGCCGCCGAGGCCTGCGCCGCCCGGCTGCGCGAGGCCGCCGCCGCCACCGGCCGCGCCGAACTCGCCGCCGAACGCGCCGGCGACGCCCGCACGGCCGCCGCCCGGGCGCTCGCCGCCGAGCAGCGCACCGCCGCCCTGCTCGCCACCGAGCAGCGCCTCTCCGACCTGCTCTCCCTGACCCCCGCACCCACCGACTGGAGCGAAGACGGGTCAGGGGCCGAGGAGGACGCCGGCTTCCTCACCCCCGCCGTCCTCGACCGCAACGCCGAGTACCTGCGCGAACTCCTCGACGAGTCCATCGCCACCGCCGAACGCACCCTGTTCGACCTGCGCACCGCCGCCGCCGACGACTCCCGCATCCTCGCCGCCCTCGGCGACGGCGGACTGCTGCCGCCCGGCCCGGACGTCCTGGCCACCGTCGAGTACCTCGCCGAGCACGGCATCCCCGCCCTGCCGGGCTGGCGCTACCTCGCCCAGTCCGTCGACCCGGCCGACCACGAGGCGATCCTCGCCGCCCGCCCCGAACTCGTCGACGGCGTCGTCGTCACCGACCCGGCCTCGCTGGAGCGGGCCCGCGAGGCCCTGCAGGCCGCCGCCCTGCTGCCCCGCTCCACCGTCGCCGTCGGCGCCGCCGCCTCCCTGATCGCCCCGATCACCGACCAGCCCGCGTTCTTCCTGGTGCCGCCGAACCCGGCCATGCACGACGAGTCCGCCGCCGACGACGAGCGCCGCGAACTGCGCGCCCGGGCGGGCGCCCGCGAGGAGCACATCCGCGAACTCGCCGCCCGCCTCGGTGCCGACCGCGGCCTCGCCGCCCGCCTCGCCTCCTGGCACGCCAGCTGCCCGCCCGGCACCCTCGCCGAACTCGCCGCCGCCGCCGAGGCCGCCCGCGAGCACGCCGAGCAGGCCGCCGCCGCCCTGGCCACCCTGCGCGCCGACCACGACGAGGCCGAGACCGACCACGCCGCCGCGGCCGCCGCCCACGAGGAGCACCGCGAGGCCGCCCAGCGCGCCCGCCGCCGCGCCGACGCCCTCTCCGGCCTCGCCTTCCGGTTGCGCGAGCGCGCCAACTGGGCCCGCCGCCAGCGCGAACTCGCCGAGGACGCCGCCGAGTGCGACCGCCGCCAGGCCGTCTGCGCCGAACGCGCCCGCACCTGCGACGAGGACCGCCGCGCCGCCCAACGCGCCGCCGACGACGCCCGCCGCACCGCCCGTACCGTGCGCGCCGAACGTGCCGAGATCCCCGCCGCCGAGCAGGCCGACGAGCCCGCCGAGACGGCCCCCGCCGCACTGCCCGCCCTGCGCGAGGCCTACCGCGCCGCCTCCCAGCTGTACGAGAAGGTCGGCGTCGGCGCCGACCTGCGTGCCGAGCAGGCCCGCGCCGAGGGCGACGAGGCCGCCGCCGCGACCGAACTCGACCGCCTCACCAACAAGGTCCGCACCCGCGCCGAGGAACTCCTCGGCAGCCCCGACGGCGCCGACGGCCCGGCCCGCCAGGCCGCGGCCGCCCGCGCCGAGGACCTGGTCGCCACCATCGAGGCCCGCTCCGCCGCCGCCAGCGAGCAGCTCGGGCGCCTGCGCGGCGAGGCCGAGCGCTCCGCCCCCGCCGACGGCGAGGCGCACACCGAACTGCCCGAGGACCTCGTCCCCGCCGACCCCGAGCACGCCCAGGTCCTGCTGCGCACCGCCACCAGCCGGCTCGCCGAACGCCGGGAGGCCCTGGACGCCGCCCGCACCGCGCACGCCGACCTGCAACGCACCTTCGACGCCGCCCAGTCGGCCGCCGCCGACTTCGACGAACTCGCCGGCCAGCTGCGCGACGGCCTGCGCGAGCAGCAGGAGGACGACGGCCAGTCCGCCGAGCCCTACCTCGGCTCACTGCCGGAGGCGCGCGGCACCGCCGCCGAGGCCCGCCGTGCCCTGCGCACCGCCGCAGGCGAGCTGTCCTCCGCCGAACTCGCCGTCCGCGACGCCTCCGACGCCCTCGTCCGGCACGCCAACGCCGCCCGCTACGAGGCCGTCCGCACCCCCGCCCGCCAGCAGATCCGCGAACTGCCCGCCGCCGCGCTGCCCGAGCACGCCGCCGCCTGGGCCGCCGCCTTCGCGCCCCGGCTGCGCGTGCTGACCGACGAACTCGCCCAGTTGGAGCGCAACCGCGGCTCGATCGTCGACCGCCTGCGCGGCCTGGTCGAGTCCTCGCTCACCACCCTGCGCGCCGCCCAGCGGCTCTCCCGGCTGCCCGAGGGCCTGGGGGAGTGGTCCGGCCAGGAGTTCCTGCGGATCCGCTTCGAGGACCCGGACCACACCACCCTGGTCGAGCGCCTCGGCGAGGTCATCGACGAGGCCACCCGCGCCGCCGTCCGCAAGAACAGCGACCTGCGCCGCGACGGCATGTCCCTGCTGTTGCGCGGGGTCGCCGCCGCGATGGGCCCGAAGGGCGTCAGCGTCGAGATCCTCAAGCCGGACGCGGTGCTGCGCGCCGAGCGGGTCGGCGTCGGCCAGATGTCCGACGTCTTCTCCGGCGGCCAGCTGCTCACCGCCGCCATCGCGCTGTACTGCACGATGGCCGCGCTGCGCGCCAACGACCGCGGCCAGTCCCAGCTGCGGCACGCCGGCACGCTGTTCCTGGACAACCCGATCGGCCGCGCGAACGCCACCTACCTGCTGGAGCTCCAGCGGGCCGTGGCCGATGCGCTCGGCGTCCAACTGATTTACACCACCGGCCTGTTCGACACCACCGCGCTCGCCGAGTTCCCGCTGGTCATCCGGCTGCGCAACGACGCCGACCTGCGGGCGGGCCTCAAGTACATCTCGGTCGAGGAGCACCTGCGCCCCGGTCTGCCCGCCCCGCAGGACCCGGACGGCCCGGCCATCCACGGCGAGATCACCGCCACCCGGATGTTCAAGCGTCCGGCCGAGGTTCCGGCGCAGTCCTCAACTGACTAGCGTGGCGTGCATGCTGACGATCGCGCACTTCAGTGACATCCACCTCGGGCAGGAGCACCGCCGGGACGGCGGCAGGCGCGCCCGGCGGCGGGCCGGGCAGGTGATGGCGTACCTCGACGCCCTGCCCGGCCCGCTGGACGCGGTGCTCGTCACCGGGGACCTCGCCGACCACGGCCTGCCCGCCGAGTACGAGCAGGTGGCCAAGGTGCTGGACTCCCGGTACCCGGTGCTCATTTGCCCCGGCAACCACGACCGCCGGGCGCCCTACCGGGAGGTGCTGCTCGGCGAGGCCCCCGCGGACGGCCCGGTCAACCGGCTGCACCGACTGCCCGGTGCCGACGTGCTGATGCTGGACTCCTCGATCCCCGGCCGCGACGACGGCCTGCTGGACGAGGAGACGCTGGCCTGGCTGGACGCCGAACTGGCGGCCGGCCGCGCCGACCTGCCCGCGCTGGTGGCCTTCCACCACCCGCCGGCCGTCCTGCACCTGCCGAACGTCGACCCGATCCGCCAGTTCGGCGAGGAGGCGCTGGGCGCGGTGCTGGCCCGGCACCCCCGGGTGGCCGGCCTGCTCTGCGGCCACTCCCACACCGGCGCCGCCACCACCTTCGCCGGACTGCCCCTGCTGGTCGCCCCGGGTGTGGTCTCCACCGTCACGCTGCCCTGCGAGGGCGGGCCCGGCATCTCCTTCACCCAGCCGCCGATGCTCGCCTTCCACGTCCTGGACGACACGGGCCGGCTCACCACCCACTACCGGGCCGTCCCGGAGGACTGATCCGCAGCGTCGGCCGCAGGTGTCCTACGCGGCCGGCAGTCGCGGCTGGCGCTGCGGCCCGCCGGGGCGGGGGAGCGGCCGGGCGGCCAGCGGGTCGGGCGCCCGGCTGCCCGCCATCGGGTGCGCGGAGCCGGGCGCGCGCTGCCGCTGGGCGGCGACCTGGCGCGAGATCAGGATCTCCAGCAGGCACCACATCGTGCCGAACACCCCGAGCCCCATCGCCATCAGCGCCGGCGTCATCAGCCAACTGTCCGCGTACGAGGCGAGCGTGGCGACGACCACGCCGACCAGGGTGAAGGACAGGCAGAGCACCGCCCGGACGGCGGCGGCGCGCACCTCGTCGGGCAGGCGGCGACGGCGGCGTGGCACGGACATCGATCGACCCCCAGGCGCGGACTCGGCGGCGGACACGGGACGGGCGCACGCGAAACGCGCCCCCTTGCCTCACTCTGCCCCGCCGAACCAGGACTATGCGTCCGAATCCACCGAACTGCCGTCAAAGCGCGTGATCCGGGCAGCCGGCAGCGGGCGGCCCGCCGCCGGGGGAGGTCAGCCCAACTGCTGGTTGAGCTCCTCCAGGGCGCCCGCCACGATCGTCCGCATGGCCTGCTCGGCCTGGACGGCGTCCCCCGCGCAGATCGCGTCGGCGACTTCGCGGTGCAGCCGGATCGCGTACGGCTCCGGCTGATGGGGCATCAGATGGTACTCGGTCCGCCCGGTGAGCACCGCCCCCACGGTGTCGCCGAGGTGGGCGAACATCTCGTTGCCGGAGGCGCGCAGTACGGTGGCGTGGAATTCGATGTCGTGCCGGAGGAAGGTGGTGAGGTCGGCGGCCCGCGCCGAGACGGTCAACTCCACGGCCAGTGAGCCGAGTTGGCGCCGGTCGTCGTCGCTCGCGTGTACCGCGGCGAGCGCGGCCGCGGCCGGTTCGACGGCCACCCGCAGCGAGCCGAGCGAGCGCAGCTGGGCCGAGCGGTCCGCGCCGGCCAGCCGCCAGCGGATCACCAGCGGGTCGAAGACGTCCCAGAGCGACCTGGGCTGCACGGTGATCCCGACCCGCCGCCGGGACGCCACCAGGCGCATCCCCTCCAGGATCCGCACCGCCTCCCGGACGACCGTCCGGGACACCCCGAACCGCTCCTCCAGTTCCTCGCCGCGCAGCACCGCACCCTCGGGAATCTCCCCCGACGCGATCGCGGGCCCGAGCTCGTCAAGCAGCCGACCGGGCAGCCCCTGGATCTCCATCCGCCCAGCGTAGACGCCCACCCCGCCGCCACCACCGGCGCGTACCGGGTCCCGCGCCCTGCGATCTACCCCACAGCTCAAAAGTATGACGATTTGGTTTCCACCACTTGAATACGTCATATCTTTGAGGCGATAGTGGCGGCCAGGCAACGAAGGAGCACCACCCATGGCTCTCAGCGTCGAGAACCACGACCTCCCGGCAGTGACACCGGCGGGCCCTCTCACCATCGTGGTGATGGGCGTCTCCGGTGTCGGCAAGACCACCCTGGCCCGCCTGCTGGCCGAACGACTCGACCTCCCCTACGCGGAGGCGGACGACTTCCACCCGGCGGCCAACATCGCCAAGATGTCGGCCGGCATCCCGCTGGACGACGAGGACCGCGCGCCCTGGCTGCGCGCCCTCGGCGCCTGGCTCAAGGAGCGGGCCGAGGACGGCACCGGCGGCGTGGTCACCTGTTCGGCGCTGAAGCACCACTACCGCGACACCCTGCGCGCGGCCTGCCCGGGTGCCTACTTCCTGCACCTCAGCGGCGGTCACGAGCTGGTCGAGGACCGGCTCGCCCACCGCACCGGCCATTTCATGCCGCCGTCGCTGCTCGACTCCCAGTACGCCGCCCTGGAACCCCTGGGCGCGCACGAGCGCGGCGCCGTCCTGGACGTCGGTCCGTCCCCCGAAGAACTCGTCGAGATGGCCGTGGCGCTGCTGCGGCCGGTCAATGGAGACCTCGCGTGAGTATGTCCCCCACTCTGCTCGCGGCCGCCCCACCGGCCCTGCCGCACACCAGCAGCGACTCCCAGCTGCTGATCGCGGTCCTGCTCAGCATCGGTGTGATCGTCCTACTGATCACCAAACTGAAGCTGCATCCCTTCCTCGCCCTCACGCTCGGCTCCGGCCTGCTGGCCGCCGTCGCGGGCGCCCCGTTCGACAAGCTGCTCAACAGCTTCTCCACGGGCTTCGGCTCCACCGTGGCCGGCGTCGGCCTGCTGATCGGGCTGGGCGCGATGCTCGGCAAGCTGCTCGCCGACTCCGGCGGCGCCAACATCATCGCGGACACCGTGCTGGCCCGGTCGGGCAACAAGGCGCTGCCCTGGGCGATGGCGCTGATCGCCGCCGTCCTCGGCCTGCCGCTGTTCTTCGAGGTCGGCGTCGTCCTGCTGATCCCGATCGTGCTGCTGGTCGCCCGCCGCGGCAACGTGCCGCTGATGCGGATCGGCATCCCCGCGCTGGCCGGCCTGTCCGTGCTGCACGGCCTGGTGCCCCCGCACCCCGGCCCGCTGGTCGCCGTCGACGCCCTGAAGGCGGACCTCGGCATCACCCTGGCGCTCGGCCTGCTGATCGCCGTGCCCACCCTGATCGTGGCCGGCCCGCTGTTCTCCCGGCTGGCCGAGCGCTGGGTCGGCCCGCTGGAGATCCCGAAGGCCACCGCCCCCGAGGAGAGCGCCAAGCCCGAGCACACCCCGTCCTTCGGCGCGGTGCTGGCGACCATCCTGCTGCCGGTCGTGCTGATGCTCGGCAAGGCCCTGACCGACGTGGTGATCGACAACCCGAAGGCGTTGGGCCAGCGGGTGTTCGACTTCATCGGCTCGCCGCTGATCGCGCTGCTCGCCGCGACCCTGCTCGGCATGCTGACCCTCGGCAAGGCGGCCGGCTTCGACAAGGCGCGGATCTCCGACACCGTCGGCAAGTCGCTCGGCCCGATCGCCGGCATCGTGTTCATCGTCGGCGCCGGCGGTGGCTTCAAGCAGACCCTGATCGACGTGGGCGTCGGCAACGCGGTGAGCGAGTGGTCCGGCAAGTGGCACATCTCGGCGCTGCTGCTCGGCTGGCTGATCGCGGTGCTGATCCGCCTGGCCACCGGCTCGGCGACGGTCGCCACCATCACCGCCGCCGGGATCGTCGCCCCGCTCGCCGCCGACATGTCCTCCACCCACGCGGCCCTGCTGGTCCTGGCGATCGGCGCCGGCTCGCTCTTCCTGTCGCACGTCAACGACGCCGGCTTCTGGCTGGTGAAGGAGTACTTCGGGATGAGCGTCGGACAGACGCTGAAGTCCTGGTCGGTGATGGAGACGGTGATCTCGGTCGTCGCCATCGCCCTGATCATGCCGCTCAGCCTGATCATCTAGGCCGGACAGCGCCTGGCGCCGCCGACATCCGCCGAGGGGCGGCACCCGTACCGCACGGGTGCCGCCCCTCGGGCGTGCCCGACGGCCGGGGCTCAGCCCAGCGGCCCCGACAGCTACCGCAGCACGACCCGCCAACCGTCGCCGCCGTCGCGGCCGCCGGGCCGGAGCACCAGCTCCTTCACCTGCCCGGTGTCGTGGAAGGTCAGCACCACGGTCTGCCGCTCGGCAGGGTCGTCCTGGAAGTCGGCCGTGACGGCCCCCTGGGCGCCCCGTCCGTACTCGCGGACCCAGGCCGCCGAAGCGTCCCCGCCGTCCCCGCCGTCCCCGCCGTCCGAGGGGCCGAGCTCCGCCAGCCGCCCCTCGGCCCCTTCGGCGAGCCGCCACACCAGCTGCTGGACCACGCCGAGCGTGCCGGTGGACGGGTACCCCGTCACCCGCAGGTGCGGATGGGCGGCGTAGTCGGCCTTGTACGCCAGCTCGGCCTCCGAGGCCCCGCCGGAGCACCCGGTGAGCAGCGCGACCGCGAGGCCCGCCGCAGGCAGACCTGCGGCGCGGCGGGCGGTCCGAAAACCAGACAAGATCATCATCAGGGAGAATCATGCGCGAAGGGCGGGCACCCGGAAAACCCGGGTGGCCCCCCAACGCGGGGCTGGCCC